>PFVB01000076.1 GCA_002790395.1 Ignavibacteriales bacterium CG_4_9_14_3_um_filter_34_10
TATTACTGAAGGAATAGAAAGAATGAAATGGGTTCTTGATCCAAACTCACCAAATGAACTTTATATCGGTGAAAGAAAATTAGTGAGGGACTGGTCATGAGCAAATATTTAGAATTCAATTCTCCTGCAACAAAAGAGGCAATGAAACTTGCTTCAGATTTTAGAATAAAGAATCAAGGATTTAAATATTTAGATCGAGTTTTCTGGAATTTGCCGGATGAAACACTTTATGAAGAAATCGTTTTTAGAAATGAAGGCAAGATAACTAAACAAGGTCCGATTATTGTTAATACCGGTAAACACAGTGCCCGTGCAGCTCAGGATAAATTTGTTGTTCTTGAAGAAAGCACAGATAAAAATATTTGGTGGGGAGTTTATAACCGTCCGTTCAGTCAGGAAAAATTTGGTCAGTTGATGGGGCGACTTTTTGCCTGGGCGCAGGGTGAAGAATTATTTGTGCAGGATGTTTATGCCGGTGCTGATCCCGATTATAAAATGCCGGTCAGAATAATTACTGAAAAAGCATGGCATAGTTTATTTGCAAGAAATATGTTCATTACAATTTCTGATCAGGACGAGCTTAAAAATTTTGTACCGGAATTTACCGTGATTGCCGTTCCTGGATTCAAACTTGATCCCGCAGTTGACGGAACCCGAACCGAAACAGGAATCATCATTAATTTTGAGCAGAGAATTGCTGTAATTGCAAATACACTTTACGGCGGCGAAATTAAAAAATCAATTTTTACCGTGCTGAATTATCTGCTTACTTTTGAAGATGTTCTGCCGATGCACTGCTCTGCAAATGTCGGGAAAAATGGTGATGTTGCTTTATTTTTTGGATTAAGCGGAACAGGAAAAACAACATTATCGGCTGATCCAAAAAGACAGTTAATCGGTGATGACGAACATGGCTGGAGTTCGCAGGGTGTGTTCAATTTTGAAGGCGGATGTTATGCAAAAGTAATTAATCTTTCTTCAGAACAGGAGCCACAGATTTATGCAACTACAAAAATGTTTGGTACAATTTTAGAAAATGTGGTTTACGATCCTGTAACAAGAAATATTGATTTGGATGATGACGAGATAACAGAAAATACACGTGCTTCATATCCGATTGAATTTATCCCGAATATTATAAAAGATGGTTATGCTAGATCTCATCCGAAGAATGTTATATTTTTAACTTGCGATGCATCCGGAGTAATGCCACCTATTGCAAGGCTGAATCCTGAACAGGCTCAGTATCATTTTATAAGTGGTTACACATCAAAGATTGCTGGTACGGAAATCGGACTTGGAATCGAGCCACAGATTACATTCTCGGCATGTTTTGGCGCACCTTTCATGGTTCGCCATCCGTATGAATATTCTGAAATGCTGAAACAGCGTGTTTTAAAAAATAACGCTAATGTTTGGCTTGTGAATACTGGCTGGGTTGGTGGCAGATTTGGTGTCGGAAAACGAATCAGCATTCGTCATACAAGAAATTTATTGAATGCAGCTTTAGACGGAAAATTAGATAATGTTGAATACAGGAAAGATAAACTTTTCGGATTTGAAGTACCGCTTACTTGTCCTGATGTACCTGAGGATGTGCTTTATCCCGAATCTTCATGGGGAAATAAAGATGAGTATTGGAAAAAATATGATGCACTCGTTGCAAGATTTATAGATAATTTCAAATTGTTCGAATCAGGCGTTAGCGAAGAAGTGAAAAATGCCGGACCAAAGAGACTTTCGGAAATAAAATAAATTTTATTCAGTTTGAATTGAAGCCGAATAGTTTAGTTACTGTTCGGCTTTTTTATTACAGCAACAAAAATTCCAAGTGCAAATACGAGAATAATCTGAATATAAATTGGTGTAACAACAAGCTTCCCTTCTATTAAAGTTGCGAAGATTAAAATGTACTTCAACGAATAATAGAACAATTTACTTATAGCCAAACTGAAAATTGCAGACATAAACTTATTGCCGTTTCTTTCAAATAAAAAATAGAACAGCCATGCGTTAATAAAAAGCTCAAACATGATTAGAGTTGATTTCAGAAACTCAGGGTGGGCTGATACAAAATAAGAGAATAAAGGCAGTGTTGCAGCTAATAAATAAACACTTCGCTTGTTTAAGTAAATTAATCCGATGAAAACCATTATTCTCATTGGCTCAAAATAGTAAACCGGAAATGCAAAAAGATGGCTCAAAGTTGGTGTCAGGTAAATCAGAGCAACTCCGATTATGTTAAGTAAAGCAAGATAGATTTTTTCACTAATGTTTTGTGATAAAGAAATATTCATGAGTTCACCAAAAAATTGTTGCTTAAAAAATAATATAATTTTAGTTTTTGTAAAAGATTTTGAGGATAAATTTATGAAAAGAAGAGAATTTCTTAAAAAGGGTACAATAGGATCTTTCGGTGCTGCAATTTTATTGTCAAACTATAAAACAATTTATCCGATTATCAGAAAAATTCCTGCAGATAATAAATATGATTTGGTTGCAATTAAAGGCGGCGAACCTGAGGTAATGTTTGACAAAGCAATCCAGTCTTTTGGCGGGATGAAAAAATTTGTAAGACCAAACCAATCAGTTGTTATTAAACCAAACATTGGCTGGGACGTAAATCCCGAAAGAGCTGCGAACACAAATCCAAAATTAGTCTCGCAAATTATAAAACATTGTTTTGATGCAGGTGCAAAGGACGTTTACGTGTTCGATCACACCTGCGATCAATGGAATAAATGTTATGCAAACAGCGGGATTGAGAGGGCAGCAAAAAATGCAGGGGCAAAAGTTGTAACCGGAAACAGCGAAAGTTATTTTCAGGAAGTTAAAATAAACAAAGGTGTACGGCTTAAATCAGCTTCTGTTCATGAATTGATTCTTCAGTCGGATGTATTTATAAATGTTCCTGTATTAAAAAGTCACGGCTCGGCACAATTGACAATCGGAATGAAAAACATGATGGGAATTGTTTGGGACAGAGGTTACTGGCACAGAAACGATCTTCATCAATGTATAGCAGATTTCACTTCATTCCGCAAACCTGATTTGACTGTTGTTGATGCATATTGGGTTATGAAACAGAACGGACCACGCGGTGTTTCGGTTGGTGATGTTTTAACAATGAAGTCACAGATTATTTCGACAGATATTGTTGCGGCTGATGCTGCTGCTGCAAAACTTTTTGGAGTTGCTCCAAAAGAAATCGGACATATACGATTAGCTGACGAAATGAAGCTTGGGGTTATGGATTTATCAAAACTTTCAATAAACAGAATTATTCTTTGATGAATCTTTCCCGTCTGCGAAAAATAAGGATTGTTGTTTCATTGCTTTTTTTCTTTTCGGTTTCGTTTTTATTTCTTGATATTTTTAATCTTGTCCCAGCAAGTTACTTTAAACCGGTTTTGTATTTTCAGTTTGTTCCATCGCTGCTTAGCTTCTTAAAATTATTTGGACTTTTATCCACAGGCTTCATTGCGGTTTTAATATTTACAGGTTTATTTGGAAGAGTTTATTGTTCAAGTGTTTGTCCGCTCGGAACTTTAATAGATATTTTGAACAGACTGAAGAAAAGAAAAAAGAAAATCCAAAAATTCACTTTCACAAAGCCATTCAATATGATCCGGTATTCAATTTTGGTTTTGATAATATTTACATTGATTTCAGGGACAAACTTTGGTTTGATTTTTTTTGATCCATACAGTAACTATGGGAAGATTACCAATTCAATTTTTAAACCACTTTTAATCAGTATAAACAATTTCGCAAATTCTAATTTGGAAAAACTCGGTATTTTTTTGCTGACGCCAATCGAGTTTACCGGAGTTGAATTTACTGCTCTGATTTTTGCAATTGTTTTATTCATGATTGTTTTAATTCTTTCATATTCAAATGGCAGATTGTTCTGCAATTCAATCTGTCCTGTCGGCTCTTTGCTTGGATTGATTTCAAAGTTTTCTCTGTACAAAATTTCTATTAACGAAGAAACATGCCTTGAATGCGGCTCATGTGAGAAATATTGCAAAGCCGGATGTATTGACAGTAAAAATAAATTTATTGATTTTTCAAGATGTATAAGTTGTTTCGATTGTTTTGATTCATGCCCGACATCCGGATTAAAATACGAATCTGTTTTCAGTAAAAAGAAAATTAATAAGCCCGCTGAATCGAAAAGATATTTCATTAAATCACTGGGTTTGTTCTCAATCGGATTTATGGGATTTCAGAATTTGAAAAAAGTTTCTGTGTATGTGAAAAGCAAATTATCTGATGCAAAGGAAAATTATTCAACACCGCCGGGCAGTAAAAATTCTGAAAGTTATTCCAGTAATTGCACGGCTTGTCATCTGTGCGTTTCTGTGTGTCCGACTCAGGTTTTGCAGCCGTCATTTCTTGAGTTTGGAGTTTTTAACATGCTCACTCCGTTTATGAATTACCGCAAAGGATATTGTAATTACGATTGCCAAAAATGCAGCGATGTTTGTCCAACCGGTGCAATTACTTCTTTAAATTTGGAAAAGAAAAAGTTGGTACAGATTGGAATTGCAAAATTTATAAAAGATAATTGTGTTGTTTACACGCAGAAAACTGATTGCGGTGCGTGTGCAGAACATTGTCCGACAAAAGCAGTGCACATGGAACCGGAAAATAATTTGCGTGTGCCAAAAGTTGAAGAAGAAATTTGTATTGGCTGCGGAGCCTGTGAACATGCGTGTCCGACAGTTCCTTACAAAGCTATTTATGTCGAAGGCAATTTAAATCATAAAACTGCAAAGAAACCAAACATCAAAAAAGTAGAACAGAAGATTAATCTGAAAGAGGAATTTCCGTTTTAAATTGTTACTCACTAAAAGGATGTTTAATAATTGTTTTTCAAGTGAAATTTATATTAACCCAGATGGATTCCGAATTGTGATTTTAAAAAAACTTTCATTATTCGGTACATTTGTATAGTTGAATAAAAAAAAGCATCATCGAAAGCTTGTAATATTGAAATTCTTTTTAAGTTAACACCGCCAGTTAGTTGATTATAAAATTTGCTAAGGTTTAATTATACTCACTGTTAAATAGTTCTGTTGGATTAATTTTAAATTGTAACATTTTTGCAGTATCTCTGCCACCGTCACCACCTTTTCTTTGCATTGTAATTCTGCCTATTTTAAAATTTCCCCTGCTTGTAATCTCGATTTTTCCATTTCCAAAAAAGTTCATACAATAATTCATTGGTTTTAGAATCCAACGAGCATTTTTATTAACTTTTTGAGCAACCAACATCCATTCAGCAGCAAATTTTCCTTGTCCTTTTAATATGTCTGAAACAATTAGCGATTGGTTTTTCTTTATCCATTTTAAAATAGACTTTTGTTCTGTTTCAGAAAATTCATTTGCAAACATTCTTCTTTTATTTTTAAGATTTTTTATGTTTGGTTTTTCTTCACCGGTGTATCTTTTTAAAATTGAAACCACTTGTGTCGGAATATTCCACATTTCTTTGTATTTATCAACCCAACGCTTGTCAATTTGATTAAATCCTATTGTATTACTGACCAATTTTACTTGTAAGTTTTCGACATCAATTGCTTGTTTAAGTTTTATTAGTACTTGAACTTGAACATCAGTTTTATAACCAGATATTTTTACCGCTTCAACATATTCAATTTCTGACAGTTTATAATTCATTAAAATTAACCATGCCTGAGAATCTTTATCTTTTCTCCAATTGTTAAATTTTAAAACTATATCGTCTTCATTTCTGAACCCGTCTTTTGCAGTTTGTGAGCCACGTTCAACTAAATCCATACTATAGTGTTTTTGTTGTAAATAAATTATTAAATGAAACTTCCTTTAATCTTTCATTTGCAATTTCAACGTATTGTTTTGAAATCTCAGAACCTATCCAAAGTCTGTTCATTAAATGAGCTACTTTTGCCGTAGTTCCACTACCCATGAAAGGGTCGTAAACCAAGTCATTTTCATTTGTCCATGTATAAATCTGGTCATATACTAATTGTTCTGGAAATATTGCAGGATGTTGGTAGGCTATTTTATCTTTAGTAGAAATACCTCCGCCTACAGAATAAAAAAATACATTGCCTACTTTTTTTTCATTGGTTCTCTCCACTTTTTCGTATTCTAATGAACCATTTTTCCCACGATTTTTCATGTTTGCCAGACCACGGTATTTTGTTGGCACAGTGATAGGATTAAAAGTACGTGGATTCCCTTTTGAAAAAGCAAACATATATTCAAAATGTTGATGATAACGGTTACCCGTTTGAGGCATGGGATTATTTTTGTAATAAATCATGGTGTCATGTATTCTAAAACCAATTTCTTTAAAAAATAATGCTTGTTTAAAAGATGTCCCTGTTTCACTTCCATCTATTGTTGAATCAGCCACTACCCAAATTACAACTCCTCCAACTTTTAAAACTCTGAATAATTCTTTTGCAATTTTTTCGAATTCAAATTGATAGCCATTATAATTTCTTATATCATCATAAGGTGGTGATGTGATTACAAAATCAACAAAGTTATCAGGCATCCTTTTCATTGTAATCAAGCAATCTTCGTTGTATATTTTTACTGTTTCCATGTCGCAAATTTAATCTATTTCCGTTTTAAATTGTTACTCACTTATGGAAAATAACTCTGAAAGTTGTACCAACGTTTTTCTCGCTTTCCACTTCAATTGATGCATTGTTTATTTCACAGTAACTTTTTACCAAAGCAAGTCCGAGTCCGTTTCCTTCAAACTTACGTGTATAACCGCTTTCTTCCTGCGAAAAAGCAGTAAACAAATAAGGCAGATAATCTTTTGAAATTCCAATACCCGAATCTTTGATTTCAACAATCAGTTCATTGGCGTCATTTCGCCTGACAATTATTTCAACCTGTCCTTTTAATGTGTACTTAATCGAATTATCAACAAGGTTATTGATAATTTGACTGACAGTGTAATTATCTCCATGAATCATCATTTCGTCAGTCTGAACATTTAAGATAAGATTTATTCCCTTGTTCTTTGCAATCAGAAGCAGTTCGAGATAAATATTTTCAATCGCGTCATCAAGATTAAAATCGGTAAAATAAGGATCGTATGAACCGGTTTGAATTTCTGACATATTCAGAATTAAGTCAATTGTTCTTATAATTCTCCTTCCGGCATTATCCATTACACTGAAACTCGGTTTCAGTTCATCACTTATCCGATCAGCCAAATCCTCTTTAAGCAGACTGGCAAAACTTAATATTGTATTAATAGGAGTTCGGATTTCATGTGACATCTGTGCGAGAAATTCAGTTTTCAATCTGTTGGCTTTTTCTGCACTTTCAATAGCTTTCAGCATGCCCGATTCATATTTCAATCTTTCTAATTCTGCCGAAATTCTTAAAGCAAAAATTCTCATTACAGACTCAAGGAATTCCGGATTTTCAAACGTACCTTTGTTTAATGCAACAAATACACCTATCGTTTCATGATGTGAATCGGACAAAGAAAGTCCTAAATATGAATTGATACCAAAATTGATCAGCATTTCATCCATAGGATATTTATCCTGAATATTTCCGTTAAACAAGGCTGAGGTCTTTGAGATTACATCTTTGCATGGTGTGTTTTCAAGATCATAAGTAAAGTTCTCTGAATTTTTTTTATCTTTAATAACAGATATTGTTCTAACACTATTTTTATCAAATTTCTCTCCGATAAACATTATATCAACCTTAAAAATATCCGAAAGATATTTCACAACTGATTCAAAGAAATCTTTACCGGTCCTTGTTGAAATTCCAACTGAAAGATTTTGCAGAATGTCATCTTTCTTTTTTCGTTCAGTTATATCAAAAGCAATCCCGATTGCTCCAATCATTTCATGCCGGACAGAAAAGATGGGAGAAATGTGAGTGTCATAATCAATATTCTGTATTTTGTAAATACTCGAAATTGTCTCGCCAGTCAAAACTTTTTTGTGGTCTTCTGTAACCTCTTCATAATCTTTATAAACATCAAAGACAGACTGTCCAACCAACTGTCCGGGTATTAAACCCAGAGTTTTTAATCCTTTCCCTTCGGAAAAAGTAAATTTCCCTTCTCTGTCCAAAGCATAAACAATAACGGGAGAGTTTTCAATTACCAGTTGCAGTTTTTTCTGACTTTCAGATAATGCATCTCTCATCAAAACAGATTCTGTGATATCCTGAAACATTATTATTGCACCGATATATTTGTTTTCATCATTCAGAATCGGTGCTGCAAAAATTCTGATGATTAATTCTTTCCCTGTTATGGATCTGAATTTCAAGTCCTCATTCTTTAATGTAACACCACACATAAGTTTTTTCAACATTTCATAAGCTTCAAGAC
>PFVB01000216.1:0-2254 GCA_002790395.1 Ignavibacteriales bacterium CG_4_9_14_3_um_filter_34_10
TCAGCATCATAATCAGCATTGAGGTAAACTGCTTAGCTAACGAACCGATATAAAATGGGATTGTTACATTTACTTTCTTTTTTCTCTCAATATCATAAAATCCATATCCTTTGTGTAATAAAACATGCCCTCCTGCGGAGACCAGAGCAACGCCGTTGAATTCATTTATCCTGAATGCATTTGTTAAAAGTGAATCAATTTTATCAACTTTTGTTTGAGAAAGAATAAAATTTGTCTGTACTAAAATTACGAGTATTAAATATTTAAGTGACTTCATTTTCCTATCATTTTTTTTCTTTGTTACAAATTTATCGTTTTATTCGAACTTTTGTAATATTTTACGACAAAGAATTAATGAAGTTCCACAGAGGAAAAAATGTCGATAATAATCGGAAGAAAACCAGTACTTGAAGCATTAAACTCAAACGCAAAAATCGAGAGGATACAAATTGCTTTTGGTCAAACGGGAGAAATAATTTCTCAGATTAAATCAATTGCCGGGAAGAAGGGAATCAGGTTGAATATTGTTTCGCCAAATAAACTTTCATCAGAGCAGCGGAATCAGGGTGTTGTGGCTTTTCAGTCGGAAATGGAATTCATGGATTTTGATCAGATTATAATTGAGTCAAAGAAAAGCAAGTACCCGTTGATTTTGATTCTCGAACATGTTCAGGATACACATAATCTTGGTGCAATTCTCCGCACGGCTGAATCAGTTAAAGTTGATGGAGTTTTGATTACCAGACATGAAACCGCTCCGATAAATGAAGTGGTTGCAAAAACTTCAGCCGGTGCAGTTTCACACTTGAAAATTGCACAGATATCAAGCATAACGAACATTGCAAAAATATTAAAGGACAGCGGATTTTGGATTTTTGGCACATCACTGAAAGCCGATAAATTTTATTATCAGGAAGATTTTAAAATCCCTGTTGTTTTGATTTTAGGCAATGAAGAAAAGGGTTTGAAGCACAACACAGAATCAATTTGCGATTCGCTGATAAAAATTCCGATGCTTGGAAAAATTCAGTCTCTGAATGTTTCAGTTTCGGCAGGAATTTTTTTGCATGAAATCAACAGACAAAGACAATAAATCTCGCGATTGCTGGATAAAAAATCTTCTGAACATTTTTAAGATTTTGGAACATTTCTACCTGAATTCACGTTTGTAAATATAATCTTGATAATTTTTTCCAGATTGATTAGTTTTACACATAATTTTTAGGATAATTGATGAGTGAAGATATTAAAGCAGCAGAAGATTTTGCAAATTCTGAATATAAATGGGGTTTTGTTACAGAAATTGAATCAGATGAAGCTCCAAAAGGATTGAATGAGGATATTATCCGTTTCATTTCAAAAAAGAAAAACGAACCGGATTGGATGACAGAATGGCGATTGAAAGCATTCCGTCACTGGTTGAAAATGACCGAGCCGCATTGGGCAAATATACATTATCCCAAAATTGATTATCAGGGTATCAAATATTATTCGGCTCCGAAAAAGAAACAACAGCTAAATAGTTTGGATGAGGTTGATCCTGAATTAATCAAAACATTTGAGAAACTTGGAATTCCGTTGGAGGAGCAGAAAAAGTTTGCAGGCGTTGCAGTTGATGCTGTTTTTGATTCTGTTTCTGTCGCAACTACATTCAAAGAAACGCTGAAAGAAAGAGGAGTGATTTTCTGTCCGATTTCTGAAGCAATTATTGAATATCCGGATTTAGTTAAAAAGTATCTTGGTTCTATTGTCCCGCAGACAGATAATTTCTTTTCGGCATTAAATTCTGCAGTATTCACAGACGGTTCTTTTGTTTACATTCCTAAAGGTGTACGCTGCCCAATGGAGTTATCGACATATTTCAGAATCAATGCTATGGAAACCGGACAATTTGAAAGAACTTTAATTATTGCAGATGAAGGAAGTTATGTAAGTTATCTCGAAGGCTGCACCGCACCAATGAGAGATGAAAATCAGTTACATGCTGCAGTTGTTGAACTTATTGTTCTTGATAATGCAGAAATAAAATATTCTACTGTACAGAATTGGTATCCGGGAGATAAAGAAGGAAAAGGCGGTATTTATAATTTTGTAACAAAAAGAGCTGCCTGCCGCGGAAAGAATTCCAAAGTTTCATGGACGCAAGTAGAAACCGGTTCGGCAATCACATGGAAATATCCCGGTTGTATTTTGCAGGGTGATAATTCAGTCGGTGA
Source organism: Ignavibacteriales bacterium CG_4_9_14_3_um_filter_34_10 (assembly GCA_002790395.1). GTDB lineage: Bacteria > Bacteroidota > Ignavibacteria > Ignavibacteriales > Melioribacteraceae > UM-FILTER-34-10. The sequence goes on from PFVB01000216.1 coordinate 2,217, forward strand.
ATTTTATTCGGTCGCCGTTACAAATAATTTTCAGCAGG
>PFVB01000216.1:2317-8400 GCA_002790395.1 Ignavibacteriales bacterium CG_4_9_14_3_um_filter_34_10
GAATATCGGCTGGGAAAAGCAATAATTCATATCGCGGACTGGTAAAAATTATGAAAAGTGCTGAAGGTGCGAGGAATTTTTCACAGTGTGATTCAATGCTGATTGGTGATAAATGCGGTGCGCATACATTTCCGTATATCGAAATTGAAAATAATTCCGGAACTGTTGAACATGAAGCAACAACATCGAAAGTCGGTGAAGATCAAATTTTTTATTTGAATCAACGGGGAATTTCAACAGAAGACGCTGTGAATATGATCGTAAACGGATTTTGTAAAGAAGTATTTAATGAATTGCCAATGGAGTTTGCAGTTGAAGCACAAAAACTTCTTGCTGTAAGTCTTGAAGGCAGTGTAGGTTAATTTATAATTTTAATAAGGAATAAAATGTTATCAATAAAAAATCTTGAAGCAAAAGTTGAAGACAAACAGATTTTAATGGGATTGAATTTAGAAATAAATGCAGGTGAAGTTCATGCAATCATGGGACCAAACGGAAGCGGAAAAAGTACTCTTGCTAATGTTTTAGCTGGCAATCAAGGCTACGAAGTGATTGGCGGTGAAGCAGTTTTTAACGGTAAAAATTTATTTGATTTATCAGCCGAAGACAGAGCACGCGAGGGATTGTTTCTTGCTTTCCAATATCCGATTGAAATAAACGGAATCAGCAATTCTGTTTTTTTGAAAACAGCAATTAATGAAATCAGAAAGTATAAAGGGCGGGATGAAATTTCGCCGAAAGAATTTTTGACACTTATCAGAGAGAAAGCAAAAATTCTCGGCATGGATGATTCATTGGTTTCACGCTCAGTTAATGCAGGTTTTTCAGGTGGAGAAAAAAAGAGAAATGAAATTTTGCAGCTGCTGATGTTAAATCCCAAACTTGCGATTTTGGATGAAACAGATTCCGGACTTGATATTGACGCACTGAAAATTGTTTCGCAGGGAGTAAATGTTTTTAAGTCGCCTGAAAATGCGATTGTACTTGTAACGCATTATCAAAGACTGCTGAATTATATCGTACCGGATTTTGTTCATGTTTTATACAAAGGGAAAATTATTAAGTCCGGGACAAAAGATCTCGCATTAGAACTTGAAGAACGCGGTTATGATTGGCTGATTAAAGAAGAAGCAGAGGCGTAAAACTTAATGGAACAGATTAAAAATATGGATGCAAAAAGTTGGTACAAAAATAAATTTGCTGAGTTTGAAAAATCTCTGAACGGAGAAGCGAAATCACTTTCCCATCTTTCAAAAAAAGAATCAATTAATAAACTGGATGAAATTAGTTTTCCGGATTTGAAAGATGAAGACTGGAAATACACAAATGTATCTGCAGTAATTAAAGAGAATTTTTTGCCGGCACAACTCTGCAAGCCGTCTGTCAGTTTGGAAATTGAAAAGTATTTGTTTGATTTTACTGATTCATCTCTTTTGGTTTTTGAGAATGGAATTTTCAATGAGAAACTATCGAAAATTCACAGACAGAAAAATGTTTTTATCGGAAGTCTGAAGAGTTTTTCTTTGATTGATGAAACCAATTTTCAAAAGAATGTTAAGTTTCGTAAAACAACAGCATTTGATTTTCTGAATGAAAGTTTTGGTGCTGATGGTTTTGCTCTGATTATTGGTGATAAAACAACTCTTGAAAAACCGGTTCAGGTTTTATTTATAAACGGAAATGCTGATGAAAAGGTTTTGTCTTCTCCGCGAATTTTCATTACTGTCGGTAAGTTTTCTGAAGCAGATGTTATACTGAATTTTGTCGGTGACAATGATAATTATTATCTGACAAATATCAATACCGCAGTTCAGCTTGATGAAAACTCAAATCTTAATTTATTTAAAATTCAGAATGAATCGAAAAAATCATTTCATTTTGATAACATAAATATAAGTCAGTCTGCAAACTCAACATTGAATCATTTCAATATTTCATTCGGCGGAAAATTATCACGAAACGGATTGAGCTCAAATTTAATCGGAGAAGGTGCTGAATGTAATTTTAACGGACTTTATATAGCAAATGAGAATCAGCATGTTGACAATCACACTTTTGTAAATCACGCGGTTGCAAATTGTAACAGCAATGAAACTTACAAAGGGATACTTGATGATTTGTCGAGAGGAGTTTTTAATGGTAAAATTCTGGTTGCCAAAGATGCACAAAAGACAAATGCTTATCAGTCGAATAAAACAATTTTACTTTCCGATAAATCAAGAATTGACACAAAACCACAACTGGAAATATTTGCAGATGATGTGAAATGCTCTCATGGTGCAACTGTTGGAAGACTTGATGAACAGGCTTTGTTTTATATTATTTCACGCGGCATTCCGTCTGATTTGGCAAAGTCAATGTTAATTCGCGCCTTTGCAAATGACGTAATTGAGAAAGTGAATTTAAGTGAACTGAAAGAACAATTAAATCATATGATTTTCGAAAACCTTCACCGTACGGAAATCTAAAAAGAGAAACTATGCTTAATCAAAAAGCAACTTTGGAATCAATAAAAAGAAAATTTGATGTGCAGGAAATCCGCAAAGATTTTCCTATACTTTCGGTAAAAGTGAATGGCAAACCTCTTGTTTATATTGATAACGCAGCGACTACTCAAAAGCCTGATGTTGTTATTGAAAGCATGAAATATTACTATACACATGAAAATGCAAATATTCACCGCGGGCTGTATTTCCTAAGCGAAGCTGCAACTCAGTCATATGAAACATCCCGTATGAAAGTCAAAGAATTTATAAATGCCATGAGTGCTTCTGAAATAATTTTTGTGCGTGGCACTACTGAAGCAATTAATCTTTTATCATCAAGTTTTTGCAAGAGCGGAATGATTAAAGAAGGAGATGAAATAATTATTTCTTATATGGAACATCATGCGAATATTGTTCCGTGGCAATTGGTTTGCGAACGGAATAAAGCAAAGCTTCGAGTTATTCCGATTTCAGATGAGGGTGAACTTTTGCTCGAAGAGTTTGAACCAATGATTAATGAAAAAACAAAAATTGTTTCGATTGTTCACACTTCAAATTCATTGGGAACGATTAATCCAATTAAGGAAATTATTAAAATCGCACACAGACACGGAGTTCCTGTTATGGTGGATGCGGCGCAAGCAATTCAGCATACAAAAATTGATGTGCAGGAACTTGATTGTGATTTTCTTGCTTTTTCTGGACATAAAATTTATGGTCCAACCGGAATTGGAGTTCTTTACGGAAAAACAGAGTATATGAATATGCTTCCGCCATATCAGGGCGGCGGAGATATGATTCGCACGGTTACTTTTGAGAAGACAACATTTGATGATTTGCCAAATAAATTTGAAGCCGGAACGCCAAATATTGCCGGCGGAATCGGGCTTGGTGTTGCATTGAAATATATTTCTTCTTTCAATTTTGATGATATTCAGAATCATGAAAAAAAATTGCTGGAATATGCAACCCAACGGATGCTCGAAATTGACGGACTGAAAATTATTGGTACAGCCAAAAATAAAACTGCAGTAATTTCATTTGTCATTGACGGGCTTCATCCATATGATATAGGGACGATAGTTGATAATGACGGAATTGCTATTCGAACCGGTCATCATTGTACACAACCGATTATGCAAAGATTTAATGTCAGTGCAACAGCTCGCGCTTCATTTGGTATTTACAATACACTTGAAGAAATTGATATTTTTGTCGAATCATTAAGAAAAGCAATTAAATTGTTCAGGTGAAAAATGGATAAAGGATTTATTGAACAGGAAATCATCCGTGAATTAAAAAATGTTTATGACCCCGAAATACCGGTAGATATTTACGAACTCGGATTGATATACGAAATCCGGATTGATGATAATATGAATGTTTACATTAAAATGACTTTGACTGCACCCGGTTGTCCTGTTGCAGGAAGTTTACCAGGTGAAGTAAAAGATAAAGTCAAAAGAGTAAAAGGAATAAATAAAGTTGCTGTTGATTTGGTTTGGGAGCCGCCATGGGACAAAGATAAAATGTCGGACGAAGCAAAACTTCAACTTGGATTTTTATAAAAGAAAGGAATAGTTATGTTTAATATACAATTGAAACCACCAATTTATGATCCCGAAGCAGTTCAGCCAATGAGAGATGAATTGCTCTATTGTGGATTTGAAGAACTTACAACACTGCAAAAATTAGATGAAGTTCTTTCAGCTAAAAATGATGAAACAGTTTTAGTGTTTATTAACTCTGTCTGCGGCTGTGCTGCCGGAAGTGCGCGCCCTGCTGTTACACTTGCATTGCAGAATAATTTGATTCCAGACAGATTAACCACTGTATTTGCGGGTCAGGACAGAGATGCAATAGATTTACTGAGATCAAAATACTTAAGCAAGTTTCCTCCGTCTTCTCCTGCAATTGCATTATTCAAAAACGGTGAAGTTATTTTCATACTTCACAGACATAATATTGAAGGAAGATATCCGGAAGAAATTGCAAATGACTTAATTAACGTTTTTAATCAAGTTACTAAAAGACAGGGACCATCAGTGTCAAAAGAAAAATTCGAAAAGTTGGAATACTATCGTTCATGCGGTTCAAAAATTCCATTGAATGAGAATTAAAAATGAAATTCAGTGCACAGGAAGAATACGGAATTCGTTGCCTAATAAGAATCGGTAAGTATTATGATTTGGGAAAATCTCCTACAATTCCTCAAATAGCCAAAGAGGAAAATATTTCTGAACATAATGCGGCAAAGTTATTGCGTGTTCTTCGTTTGGGTGGATTCTTAGAAAGCGAAAGAGGGCAGGTTGGCGGTTATTCTCTTTCACTTCCGCCTGAAAAAATATTTATTACCGAAGTTCTCAATATCTTGGGAGGCAGACTATATAATGATGAATTTTGTATGAGTCATGCTGGTTTTTCCTCAATCTGTACAAATTCAGTTGATTGCTCGGTGCGTTCTCTCTGGCAGATTATTCAAAATGCAATTGATAAAATTTTAGCTGATCTCACTCTGCGTGATTTACTCGGCAGAGAAGATGATTTGTTTGCAAAGCTAAATAAAATTCTTGAAGAAATAACCCCGCCAACAGAATAATTTATTATTAAACAGATTGAAACGTGAAAGTGATTTTACTGCCTTTATTTGGTTTGCTTTCCAAAAACAGATTTCCATTATGAATATTCGCAAATTCCTTGCAAATCTTCAACCCTAAACCGGTTCCGGTTTCATTTGCAGTACCTTTAGTAGTCAGTTTAGAATCTAAGTTAAAAATATTTTTAACAGTTGTTTCATCCATTCCAACACCAAAATCAGCTACTGAAATTTTAATAATATCATTTTCTTTTTTTGCGTCAATCAGAATTTTATTATCTGGGAAAGAAAATTTCAGAGCATTATTCAGAAGATTTCCGATAATTGTAGTCAGAATGAATTTATCAGCATTAACAATGATTCCTTTATCAATATTAATTTCTGTTTTTATCTTTTTCTTTTCAGCAGTCAATTGATAGGAATTAGAAATCTCTTCAGTCAGGTCATAAAGATTAATTTGAGACTTATTAACGCCGATTTCACCTTTTTGGGTTCTTGCCCATGTAAGCAAATCATTTAATAAATTCTGAACATGATTTGCCGCATTGTGAATTCCTGAAATTATTTCTTTTCTTTCTTCATCATCCATCGCATCGTAATCGCCTTTCAGAAATTCAGCATAACTTAAAATTGCACCGAAAGGATTTTTCAGGTCATGTGCAATTACTGAAAAGAATTTGTCTTTTGAATTATTTAATTCAGCAAGCAGTGAATTGCTTTTTTTCTGCAATCGGTTTTGTGAAATAAGTAAAACTATTCCAATTAAAAACAGTGTGGATGCCAAAACCAGATAACCAAATGTTGTCTTTTTAAATTCATTATCTTTTTTCAGCAAGGCATTTTCTTTTTCCCGCTTTTCAATTGCAAAGGCTGTCTGTAAGTCAGAAATTTTGTTGCTCGTTTCCTGTCCGAATAACTTTTCATTAAGGTTATCAAATTTTTTCTGATATCCAAACGCAGATTTAAAATTATTCTGAGTAACAAAAAGTTCTGTAAGTAAT
>PFVB01000216.1:8431-9510 GCA_002790395.1 Ignavibacteriales bacterium CG_4_9_14_3_um_filter_34_10
TAAATCTTAGCAAAATTGTTGTAGTCCTGAATTTCCTGATACTTGTTTTCAATTTCTTTGTCAATTGCGAGTGCTTTTTGCTGGTAAAAAATAGCACTGTCAATCTGGTTTTTCTTTAAAGAAATCAAACTCAGTCCAGAGTAAGTTTCACTTATTCCTTTTTTATATCTGATTTGTTTGCTGATATTCAGTGCATCGTGAAGATTTTTAGTTGCTTCGTCAAATAAATTCTGCTGTTCCTGAAGAGAAGAAATATTTATTAATGTTCTTGCATAGCCTCGGAAATCATTATTGCTTCTTCGCAACTCAGCGGAATTACTGAGAAAAATTTTTGATTTGCTATAGTCTTTTATTTTTAAATAAATTTCACCGATATAATTTGTAGTATATCCAATTCCTCTTTTGTTTTTCAAAGATTCAAATATGTGATATGCCTGCAGCAACTTTTCAAGAGCAGTCGGATAAAGTGCATTCTTGGAATAATAATCTCCTAAATTTGTCAGTGAGTATGCCACCTGAAGTTTGTCATTTTTAATACGTGCCAAATCCAGTGCGGATTTATAATAAAAATAGGCTGAATCAAGATTTCCGATATTCCTGTAAACAACACCTAAATAATTCAACACTGTTGATTTGCTTTTATCGATGCCGGAGGAATTAATCAGTTTTAATGCTATATAACCGTACTCCAAAGATTTTCGCGGATTATTGCTTCGGATATTCCAGCATTTTTGTGCAAGTGATTCGATTTTCTTTTCTGTACTAAAATTTTTACTGCTCTGCTTGTGAGGTTGTGACACAATAACTTCTGCAGAGAATATAACCAGTAGAATGATTTTAAAAAACAATATTTTTCTCATTTTGTTTAACACTTAAATTTTTAACACTCTTTGTCAACGATAAAATAATTATATAAGTTCATTTACAATATAAAATATTATTTATTTTTTTGCTTTAGAATATTTATCAACCAAATAAATAATTGATCTATATTCAATTCCACTGTGTTCGGAAAGACCAATTTCGCAAGTTTTGCTGTTAGAAAAACCTTCGTAACAATCATGCGGAATAGCATTCTT
>PFVB01000219.1:0-1336 GCA_002790395.1 Ignavibacteriales bacterium CG_4_9_14_3_um_filter_34_10
ACTACTGTCCCGTTAAGAAAAAAATGATAGCCGTAAGTTATTAAATTAAGTTAAGTTACGGGGATACATATAAAAATCGATTTGAAACGAAATTTTCAGATAAAATAAAAAATAGCTAAATATTCATTTTAAGTAAACTAAACAAGGCTTAAGATGAATAAAGGGAAAACAATATTTTCACAAATTATGGATTACGCACCTAAACATATTTTTGATCAACTCGTTACTGAGCACAAAGGCAACTACCGTTTTAGAACATTCTCTTGTTGGGATCAATTCTTAAGTCTTGCATTTGCCCAGCTTACTTACAGAGAATCACTCCGAGATATTGAAACTTGTTTAAGGTCTAATTCAGAAAAACTTTATCACATGGGAATAAAAGGAAACATATCCAGAACTAATTTATCTCGCGCTAATGAAACCCGTGATTGGAAAATATTTGCCCGTTTTGCTAATTATTTAATTCAAGAAGCGCTCTCAATATATGCAAAAGATGATGAGATTTATAAAGAACTTGATAATTCACTTTATGCATTAGACTCAACAACAATTGATCTATGCTTAACTTTATTCCCTTGGGCTAAATTTAGAAAGAACAAATCTGCCATAAAAATGCACACCTTGTTAGATATTAGATCATCTATCCCTACCTTTATTTATCTTACTTCTGGCAAGGTTCATGATGTAAATATTTTAGATTTAATACCTCTTGAAACTTCTGCTATTTACATAATTGACAAAGGATACATAGACTTTGAGCGACTCTTCAAACTAAACAATAATAATGTTTACTTTGTAACAAGAGCAAAAAAGAACTTAGCTGATAGAAGAATTTATTCGCACGATGTTTCCAAATTTGAAAACTTAAAATATGACCAAACCGTTAAACTCACTGGTTTGAAAACATCAACTCTTTATCCGGAACAAATAAGAAAAATAAAATTTGTTGATAAAGAACTTAACAAAGAACTAATATTTTTAACAAACAATTTTTCTCTTAGCGCTGATATGGTTGCAAAACTTTACAAAGAACGTTGGAAAATAGAATTATTCTTCAAATGGATTAAACAGCATTTAAGAATAAAATCCTTTTATGGAACAAGTGAAAATGCAGTTAAAATTCAAATTTACACAGCAATATCTGTTTATGTTTTAATAGCAATAATAAAAAAGAAACTCAAAGTTGAGAAAACTCTCTACACTATTTTACAGATTTTGAGTATAAATATTTTTAGTAAAACCTATATAAATCAGCTACTTAACAAAAATTATTACATAAATGCGAACTACCAATCCGCTAACCAGTTGTTTTTATTCGACTTCTAACGGGACAGTA
>PFVB01000219.1:1363-29067 GCA_002790395.1 Ignavibacteriales bacterium CG_4_9_14_3_um_filter_34_10
TTATTCGACTTCTAACGGGACAGTAGTGTCGAAACAATATTAAAAAAGCCACAGATTCGCAAATTGACATTCAAAATCATCATTGAAAAAATCAATATAAGTGTGTTCAAATCAATTGCAGAATAAGCGGCTTCTATATTTATAGCACCAATTAATATTAAAATTGTTGCACCAATTAGAGAAATAGTTGCTCTGTTCATTCGCATTCTTGGATAATGCCCAAGAGCAACTCCAATGAGTGTGAGTACAGAAATCAGAATTCCAGAATAAAGCACTAAATTATTTTTTATCATCACGATTAGGGTTCAGATATTCGCTGCATATTTTTTTCATTGCTGTATTTGCAGAATTAAATGCCCAAATAATTGAACCACCTTTTGTTCCGGCAGTCAAATCACCCAATAAAAATAAGCCTTTCACTGATGTTTCATAATACTCTTTTAAAATTGGAGCGTTTCCGTCATACTCAATTCCTATCATTTTTAGAAAATTGCTTGGGGTTGTTCCACCAAGAGCATAAATAACAAAGTCAAAAATCTCACTTTGAAACTCATTCTCAATAAAACTCACTTTCGCCTTTCCGGCTGAATCCTCTATAGAATGAATGTTGGAGTTTCGCAAAATCCTGATTTGCAAATTTCTCTCCAACGCAAGTAAACTTTCACGATTGATTTCATTCATTCTGTTAAAATCACTGCGACGATAACTTAGAGTAACAGTATTCCCTTTTTGAGTAAGGAACTGACAATATTCAGAAGCTGAATCACCGCCACCAACAATAAGAACTTTAGAATTAGTTATATCAACAGATGTTACATCAAATAATACATTGGGCTTTAATGACGGGGGGATTTTATATTCAGGCTTGTTTGGTTTGCCCAAAATTCCTATTGCAATTGCAACGATCTTACTTCTATATTCTCCTTTGTCAGTGTAAACCAGAAAAGTATCGTCCTCATTCTGATGCAGTTTCCAAACGCTTTCGGAATAGTGCACATTGATGGTGTTATCAGAAATTGCTTTATCTAAATAAGAAATTGTTTCATGCTTAGTTAAATCGGGAATGCACAATACTCCCGTGCATTTTGCTTCGAATCCCTTATAATTGGCAGAAACAAGTTTGTTTTCCGGGTAATATTTTTTTATTGAAAATGAATGTTCATCTGCTTTTTCTATTACCAATATATTTTCAGCAGAAACTCCAAAGTGTCTGGCTTCAGCAGCCATACTTATTCCTGCGGGTCCAGCTCCGATTACAATTAAATCATTCATGCATTCCTCTTAAAAATTATTAATAAAAAATAATTGCTTGTAATTTATTAAACCGATCAGTTGGTTGATTGAAATAAAAATCAATAAATTGCCAATAAATATAAATGGATATAAGTTATGGTTGAATTCAAATACTCAAAAATTTCCCGTTTAATATACAGATGGATAAATATACCTGCATCAGTTCTGCTTGTTATCTATCTTCTTTTTTCATTTGCAATGATATTTGAAAAGCCAATATATATTTTACCTTTTTTAATCAACTTGATTGTTCTGATTGTAATCAATAGATTTTTCTTTATGTCTTATAAATATTTCCCCTTTAATATAAAAGCGGATAACGAAAAAATTATTTGCTCAGAATTTTTAGATAAATCAAAAACAGTAACTATTTATCACAAAGATATCTCAGAAATCAAAGGCGGAATATTTAGCGGAAATCTTTCACGTCCAATATATATAATTGATGAAAAGAACAATAAAAAAATCGGTTTCCATGCGCACTTAAAAGATTCCAATAAACTCTTGACAATTATACTAAGCAATGTTGACAAGAGTCTTTATGATTCCTTGCTTCAGAAAATGCAAATTCAAAAGGACGAATTTCATTCGAAATTAAAAAATAAAAAAAGAAGAAAAAAAATTAATTAATCTCGAAGGATGCGTTGACAACAGCAGTGATTTCTTTTTCAATAGAACTCAAATCGTTTACTCCGTAATCAGAAACCATGTTTGAATTTTTGGGTGTAATCTGAAGTACACCCATCCTTGCGTTCTTCATCGTTCCTAATGTTCCGTCAGTTGCTTCAGCTATTTTTTGTGCCCGAATCATTGCATCTTTAGCTGCTCTTGCCTGAATTTCAATTTTTACTTCTGCCATTTTTGAGTAATGATATTCAGGCTGTTCAATCATAAAGTTTACACCACGCTCAACTAAAGAACTGATTTCCAATGAGATTGTCTGAATTATTTTTACATCATTAGATTGAATTTCCATCCTTTGGGAATAATTATATCCAACAATATTGTTTGTTTGCATACCCTGCGAAGAGATTTCATAAATCGGATAACTGTTAATTGTAAAAAATTGAACTTTGTCTTCATCAAATCCTTTTGACTTAAGATATTTTAGCAATTGAGGTTTTTGGGAATTGAGATTTTTAAAAGCTTCGACTGCGGAATATGATTGTGCTGAAATTGTTCCTCTTAAAATTCCAAGGTCAGAAACAATAATTTTTTTTGCTGAACCAGTAACGGTAATTGTCTGATTTGCTTTGCTGATATTTTTCCAAACCCCACCGATAATGATTGCTGAAAGCACAATACCAACGGACATAATTAAGGAAGGTAATGCATATTGATTTTTATTGAACATAACTCACCTTTTTAGATTTTATTTTTTAAGTAATCTTGTCTCAGACTTTCCGGAAATTTTTCTATTGCATACCGCAGCATCGTTCGAGGCATTTTTTTATAATTCAATTTCAGAAAGTTATTTTCATAATCAAAGTCACGTTTGCCAATTTCTCTGAGCATCCACCCGACTGCTTTATGAATTAAATCATGTTCATCATTAAGTAAAATTTTTGCAATTTCCAATGTTGGTTGAAAATCACCACATTTAATGAAATAGAAAGTTGAAATAATTGAGATTCTCCGCTCCCATAAGTTTTCTGATTTTGCCAACTGATAAAGTACTGATGATTTATTGAACCATAAATATTTCCCGATTATATGCTCGGCAGATAAATCAACTAAATCCCAATTGTTAATCCATTGGATGTTTTGTAAATAAAAAGTATAAATTATTGCCAAACTTTCATTTGCAGATTTTTTGCTTTTGGCTACAAGTATTAAAATCGCTGCCAGTCTTTCCTCATGTATTTTGGAATGAAGCAGTTTTTTGATTTCAACAAAATCGAGGTCAGTATATTTTGCCGAAATACTTCTTGTGACCGGGACTTTAATCCCTAAAAAAATATCGTTTTCTGAATACTCATCTTTGCCGGTTTTGAAAAACCTTTGCAAGATTTCAGCCTGAGTAATGTTTTTGTTTGCAGCCAGTTCGTTTTTTAATTCAATAGCTTTCATGCAAACCAATTAAATTTATTTATCATAATCTAATTTTATTTATCCAATTATTAAACTAAAAGTATAATTTTACAATGAAAAAATATTTTTTTATAAACAATGCGTATTGGAAAATTATGAAACATTTTGCTGTATTCATAAAATATAAAGCCGATTTGAATGATATTATATCAATTCAGGATATTCACAGAAACATTTTGAAACAAGGTGTTGAGAATGAAGTGATTTTAGTATCCGGTCCTTTTGAACCCAGAACAGGTGGATTGGTTATTATGAGAAGTGAATCGATTGCGACTGCAAAAGATTTTTTTAAGGATGATCCTTATTTGAAAAATAATTATGCTGAATATAGTTTTTACGAATTCAAACCAGGGAAACACCAGCCATTTCTCAATGAGTGGATTGAAAAAAATTAAAAGGATGATAAAATGAAGGAACCAATTTTAAGTGTAGCTATTCTCAAAGCAGAAGAAATTAATTTTGAATTATATGGTGATTATTACTCATCGGATGAAAAACAAAAAATTAACGGAAAATTTATTGCCCGCATTGATGAAAGTAAAATTAAAATTTTACAAATAGATAAAGTGATTAACCATTCGGAAGAGGTTTTATTTTTCTATAGTAATCTCGAAACGGATTCTTTCTTAGTTCACGATGTTGAAATTGGAATTCAGTTTCATTGGCAGCAAAAAGAAAATCAGAGATTTCAAGGCTCGTTGAAATTTATAATTGAAGACAATAAAATTACAGCAATTAATTTAATCCCAATTGAAAATTATTTAACCAGCGTAATATCATCTGAGATGAGTGCAACCAGTTCAGATGAACTATTAAAAGCTCATTCAATAATATCGAGAGGCTGGGTTCTTGCTCAAGTTGAAAAAAACAAAAACATTCAAAAAGACAATTTGGAATACTCGGCAAAATCAGAAACGGAAGACGAGTTAATAAAATGGTATGACAGGGAAGACCATAAAAATTACGATGTTTGTGCTGACGACCATTGTCAGAGATACCAAGGAATCACGAGATTGTTTGCACATAATGCACAAAATGCTGTGGCTTTTACGAGAGGATTGGTTTTGATGTATGATGGTAAAATTTGTGACACAAGATTTTCAAAATCATGCGGCGGTGTAACCGAATCATTCGAAAATGTATGGGAGCCGATTCAACATGAATATCTTAAAAGTATTGTAGATAATAAATATGAGCCTGAAAACTTTGACCTTGATTTGCGAAATGAGAAGTCGGCTGAGAAATGGATAAAAGGAAATCCGCCTGCATTCTGCAATACATCGGATGAGAAAGTATTAAAACAGGTTTTAGTTTCGTATGACAGAGAAACAAAAGATTTTTACAGGTGGAAAGTTGAATATGAGCAGGAAAAATTAGCTGAATTAATTAAAAGAAAAAGTGGCCATGATTTTGGAAAAATAATTGATTTGTTTCCTTTAGAACGCGGATTTTCTGCCCGATTATTGAAGCTAAAAATTGTTGGGACAAAGAAGACTTTGATTATAGGGAAGGAATTAGAAATCAGGCGTGTGCTTTCTGAAACTCATCTTTATAGTTCTGCCTTTTCTGTTGAAAAGATAAATATAGTAGATGAAATTCCACAGAGATTTATTTTTACAGGCGCAGGATGGGGTCATGGGGTTGGTTTGTGTCAAATAGGTGCGGCAGTTATGAGCGAAAAGGGATATTGTTTTGACGAGATTCTTCTTCATTATTTCCGTGGTGCTACAATTCAAAAATATTATGAATGACAATTAATAAATGACTTTTCTAAATCCAGCTTATTTATTTGGGCTATTTGCTGCAGCATTGCCTGTTATTATACATTTTTTGAATCTGAGAAAACTTAAAACTATAGAATTCAGTACGTTAAAGTTTTTAAAGGAGATTCAAAAAACAAAAGTCAGGAATCTAAAAATCAAACAATGGCTTTTGCTGGCAATTCGGGTTTTAATTATTATTTTTATTGTGCTGGCTTTTTCAAGACCCACGATAAAGAGATTTAATATTCTGGGAAGTAATGGCTTTTCTAAAACCTCGGCTGTTATTATAATCGACAACTCAATAAGTATGTCAGCAAAAGATCCAAAAGGGAATGCTTTTAATGAAGCAAAAGATTTTGCCGTAAATTTGTTAAAATATTTTCAAAATGGTGATGAAGTATTGGCACTTCCAACAAGCCTCGAAAATGATAATGGATTGAATAGTTTTACCAACGTAAAATCAGCGGAAGTAGAGTTGGAGAAAATGAGGGTCTCATTTATCAGCTACGACTTATCAACTTCATTCAAAAAAGCAATTGATATTTTAAAGACCTCAAGTAATGCCAACAAGGAAATTTATATTTTATCAGATTTGCAAAAAGGGAAATTCTTTAATGAAAAAATATCTTTGAAGGATTTCTCAAAGCTAAATATTAAAGTGTTTTTAGTGGACTTCAAGAAGGAAATCAAGAGGAATCTTTCTGCAGTTGATTTTGCAATCAATAATCAAATTCTTGAAAAAAATATTTTATTGAATTATACTTCTCAAATTCAAAATGGGAAAAGTGATTTGGCGAATGGCATTGCATCCTTATTTATCAATATGGAAAAAATATCACAGGTCAGTGTAAATTTATCTTCTGGAGAGAAAAGGGAGGTTAATCAGGAATACTTACTCAATAGATCTGGTTTAATAGAAAGCACATTTGAATTAGAAGATGACGATTTGGATTTGGATAATAAACGTTATCACTCAATTTATATTCCTGATAAAATTAGTGTTTTGTGCGTTGCTGATGAACCTGAATCTGTGAAGTATATAAAGTTGGTGCTTGCGAGTGCATCCGAGAATATAATGTTTGAAATAATGAATCCTAAACTCATTTCATCCAAGAATTTGTCCTTGTATGATTTAATTGTTTTAGTTGGAAATCCTAAAATGTCATCAGCGGAATTGCGAAAAGTTATTCCACCGAATAAAAGTTTAATGATTTTTCCAGCGTATAATTCGGCAAAAAATGAGTTTGATCAAGTCCTTGCAGCTTTTGATCTTGGAAGATCAATGCCGATTAACTCCGAATCATTTGTTGAATTTGAAAAACTGGAAATGCAACATCCTATATTAAATAATTTGTTTGAAGGCAATAAAATTAAAAATGTTGAATCTCCGCAAATAAGAAAATATGTTCGAATAAATCCTGCAAATTCTTTACAAAGTGTAATTTCGCTTCAAGATAATTATCCGTTTTTACTTGAGAAGAAAACAAATCAAAATAAGATATTTCTATTCAGCATTTCGCCTGATTTAAGCAATAGTGATTTTCCATTGAAAGGAATATTTGCTCCACTGATTTTGAAAAGTGTTTATTATTTAGCAAACCAAAACAAATCATTACAAAAATATTTCCCGGGAGATGAAATATCATTTGAATTGCCACAGGATGTTGAATATTTGGATATAATAAAACCGGATGGTGTTGAAGAGCATATTAAAAATGATTCAATGAAAATGTTTAAATACAAAAACACTGACCTAATTGGTTGTTATAAATTTTATGCAAATAAAAAACTTATCAATTTTGTGGATGTAAACATTGATTCAACAGAATGTAATTATAGTTATTTTACGTTAAGCGAAGCGGTGAAATATTTACAGAAAAAAAATGTATTGGCAACTATTATTCCGATTCAGAACAAAGCAAATGCAGATTTTGTTATTACTCAAGCGAGATTAGGTTCTGAACTATGGAAATATTTAATTGTTGTTGCATTATTATTATTATTGCTTGAAATGTTAATAGCACGTAATTCAAAAAAGGAAATTTCTATAGTGACAAAAAATGATTGAGTTGATAAAAAGCGAAAAAGAAAAAGCAATTCTTGTTGGAATAAAAACACGAGATAAAAGCAGAAAATCTGTAGAAGAACATTTACAGGAACTTGAAATGCTTGCGAAAACAGCAGGTGCGGAGACTATCTTAAAAGTTATTCAGGAAAGATTCTCTTTTGATTCTGCTTTTTGTATTGGGAAAGGAAAAGCTGAAGAAGTTGCTGAACTTGCAGAACTTAATGAAATTAATCTGATAATATTTGATGAAGACCTTACCTCAACACAAGTGAGAAATTTAGAAAAATTAATCAACAAGAAAATAATTGATCGAAGCGGATTGATTCTGGATATTTTTGCGGCACATGCTAAAACAAGACAAGCAAAAACGCAGGTTGAACTTGCACAGTTACAATATATGCTGCCGAGGCTTACCCGGGCGTGGACGCACTTATCTAAACAATACGGCGGCATTGGTACAAAAGGTCCGGGTGAAACACAAATAGAAACTGACAGAAGGATTATCAGAACCCGCATTTCTCACCTAAAAGAGAGTCTTCAAAAAATTGAGGCACAGGATGCAATCAAAAGTTCAAAAAGAAAAAATTATTTAAACGTTTCTATCGTCGGTTATACTAATGCCGGTAAATCAACGTTAATGAATCTGTTAACTAAATCTGAATTGTTAGCCGAGGATAAATTATTTGCCACTTTAGATTCTACGACACGCTCATTTGAGTTAGAAAAAAATAAGATGATTATCCTAAGTGATACTGTAGGATTCATTCGAAAATTACCGGCTCATTTAATTGCATCTTTCAAAAGTACATTAAATGTGGTACGAGAGGCAGATTATATTTTGCATGTTGTAGATATATCAAATGAGTTCTATGAAGAGCATATCGCAGTTGTTCAAGAAACCTTAAAAGAATTGAAGTGCGATAGCAAGCCAACAAAAATTGTTTTTAATAAAGTGGATAGTCTTTCTGATAGTTCGCAGTTGAATTTCTTATTAAATAAATTTCAAAACTGCATTGCAATTTCAGCATTGAAGGGAATGAATATAAGTGCAATATATGATTCGTTGCTTAAAGTTTACGAGGAGAATTTTAGAGAAGAAACAATTGAGCTTCCCATTCATGAAACCAAAAAATTATCCGTAATTCATCAACTTGCAGATGTATTAAGCACAAAGTATATTGAAGATAAAGTAAGTATTCATTTTCGAACTGACATCACTACTCTAAACAAAATTAAGAGATTAATAAATGGCTAAGGAATTATTATTAGACGGAAACACACTTACTATCAGTAGTGTTGAAAAATTTCTTTTTACAAATCAGAAAGTAAAGCTAAGTCAAAATGCAAAAAGGAAAATCAATGAATCAAGGAAACTGGTTGAAAAATGGATTTCGGAAGAGAAAGTTATTTATGGTGTAACAACAGGATTTGGCGAATTTGCGAATGTGAACATATCTTTTGATCAGATAAAACAACTTCAGGAGAATCTAATAATCAGCCATGCGGTTGGTGTTGGAGAGATGCTGCCTCTTTTTATTGTGAAAATAATGATGCTTCTTCGAGTGAATGCCTTAGCAAAGGGTCATTCGGGAATACGTATTTCAACTATTGAATTGTTAATCGAAATGATTAATAAAAATATTATTCCGTTGATTCCTTCCCAAGGATCTGTTGGTTCTAGCGGCGATTTAGCTCCTCTTTCACACTTGGTTTTGGCGATGATTGGAAAAGGAAAAGTATTTGAAGCAAAAAATATTTTTAATGTAAATATTGCCAAAAAAGATGCAATGCTGTCAATCAAAGTATTAAAAAAATATAAATTATCTCCTGCCGTGCTGGAAGCAAAAGAAGGTTTGGCATTGATAAATGGTACTCAAATGATGACAGCGTTTGCGGTTTACAATTGTATTCATGCAAAAAGAATTGCAAAACTTTCTGATATTTCCGGAGCTTTGACTCATGAAGCATTAAGAGCAACAGATAAAGCATACGATTCAAGGCTTCATGCTTTAAGACCTTACCCTGGTCAGATTAATTCAGCGAAAAACATGTTGACACTTCTTAATAAAAGTGAAATTCGCGATTCTCATATTGAAAATGATCCGCGAGTTCAAGATTCTTATTCTTTGAGATGTATCCCACAAGTTCATGGGGCATCAAGAGATGCGATCGATTATGTTTGTTCAAAAGTAGAAATTGAAATTAACTCTGCAAATGATAATCCGCTTATATTTCCGAATGAAGGTGATCATCTCGAAGGTGGGAATTTTCATGGGCAGCCAATGGCTTTGGCAATGGATTTTTTGGGAATTGCTTTGTCGGAGTTGGCAAACATTTCTGAAAGGAGAACTGAAAGATTAGTAAATGGTTCATTAAGTATGTTGCCGAGATTTTTGGCTCGAAACGGTGGGATTAATTCCGGTTTGATGATAGTGCAATACACAGCAGCAAGTTTGGTTTCGGAAAATAAAGTGCTGGCTCATCCTGCTTCGGTTGATTCAATTCCGACTTCAGCAAATCAGGAAGACCATAATTCAATGGGATCAATTGCTGCTCGAAAATGTTTTCAGATATTAAAAAATGTTCAAAAAGTTTTGGCTATAGAAATATTTGCTGCATGTCAAGGAATTGAATTCTTGAAACCACTTAAGTGCGGAGTTGGAACTTCATTGGTCTATAATAAAGTCAGAGAATTTATTAAACCGCTGAATGACGACAGAGAGCTTCATAAAGATTTAGAGGTTATTATAAAGTTAGTTGAAGAGAATACGCTTCTGGAAACTTTAGAAAATAAAATTAAACTCCTTTGACAATAAGAGAAATTCAGTTGAATAATCAGCCTAATGAAATATTAAAAAAATATTTTGGGCATTCCTCCTTCAGACCATTGCAAGAGATAATTATAAGCCGCTTGGTTTATGAAAAAAAACATTCGCTCGTTTTAATGCCTACCGGTGCCGGCAAATCAATTTGTTATCAAATTCCGGCAATGATTTTTCAAAAAGGAACAATTGTTATAAGTCCATTAATAGCATTGATGCAGGATCAGGTTGATGCTTTAAAAAAGAAAAGTATTCCTGCTGCATTTATTAATTCAACAGTTTCTTCTGCCGATAAAAAAGAAAGACTGCAAAAATTTATTGACGGCAAAATCAAATTGCTTTATGTAACTCCTGAAAGATTCCGCAAAAAAGAATTTGTTGATGAAATAAAAAATGTCGCCATTGATTTGCTTGCAGTGGATGAAGCACACTGTATTTCAGAATGGGGACATGATTTTCGACCCGATTATTCAAGGCTTTCTGAATTTCGAAATATTCTTGGGAATCCTTTAACAATTGCTCTGACTGCAACTGCAACTCCGGATGTGCAAAAAGATATTATTCAAAAACTCGGCATTGAGAAGAATGAAATCAAAATATTTCATTCCGGAATTGAAAGACCAAATCTTCGTCTTGAAGCAGTTGATGTTTATGATGAAAAGGAATCGTTAAAAAATATTTTAGATGTTTATGAAAGATATAATGGTTCGGGAATTATTTATTTCTCATTGATTAAAACATTGGATGAGTACTCGCAATTATTAGAGAAACATAAAATCAAACATTCTATTTATCATGGCAAGTTGGAAGCAAAGCAGCGAAAAAGAATATCACGCAATTTTATAGAAGGAAAAGCAAAATTAATTCTTGCTACAAATGCTTTTGGAATGGGGATTGACAAACCTGACATACGGTTTGTGATTCATGCTGAA
Organism: Ignavibacteriales bacterium CG_4_9_14_3_um_filter_34_10; assembly: GCA_002790395.1. GTDB lineage: Bacteria > Bacteroidota > Ignavibacteria > Ignavibacteriales > Melioribacteraceae > UM-FILTER-34-10. Next base: position 12,333 of record PFVB01000219.1, read on the forward strand.
GTACCTTCATCAATCGAATCTTACTATCAGGAAATCGGTAGAGCAGGAAGAGATAGTTTGGATTCGCTTTGTTTGTTGTTGTATAACCAAAAGGATTTGTATACTCAGATGGAATTTATTAAGTGGGCTAATCCAAGTGCAGACTATTATTCGCGGATTTATGATTTGCTGAAAACCAAAATGGATGCTGTTAATGCTTATGGGATTGAATTTCTGCGTGAGGAAATTAGTTACAAAGACAAAAATGATTTTAGAATCGAAACTGCTTTGGCTATGCTTGATAGATACGGAATTATCGAAGGGGAAATAGAAAATAAAAATTTGACGTTGATTAGTGAACTCCCTTTTGAATTGAGCAATGAACAATATTTGCAGAAAAAATTATTGCGGGATAATAAAAAATTGCTCTCTGTAGTAAATTATTTCAGAACAGACCATTGCCGCAAGCAATTTATATCGGAGTATTTTGGCTTTCCCGATGAGCCAGTCTGTAATAACTGTGATATTTGCGGTTAAATATTTTTGTTAAACTTTATTTCCGCACCGCTTTCTTTTCCGATCACCAAAATATTTGTCAAATCAATAAATAAACCATGTTCTGCTATTCCCGCTCGTGAATGCAATATATCACTTAATTCTTTTACGTTCTGAATTTTTCCGCAATGAATATCGATAATATAATTGCCCTGATCGGTTATAAAAGCAGAATTATTTTTAATTCGGATTTTTGGGTTCATGCCAAGTTTTTTTATGAATTCAGTTTCACTTCCAATAGCAAAGGGAAAAACTTCCACAGGCAAATAAAAACGCTCACCTAAAAAATTAGATAATTTTGATTCATCAACCATAATAATATTTGTTTTGCTTGCCTGAGCAATAATTTTTTCTTTTAATAAAGCACCTCCGCCGCCTTTAATTAAGTACAAATCAGAATCAACTTCATCGGCACCGTCAATGTTAATATCTATAAAGGGATTTTCATCCAAAGAAGTCAGCGGAATGTTAAATTTAACTGCAAGCTCTTCTGTTGCTTTGGAACTTGGTATCCCTTTTATATTTACCAACTTATTATCGGCAATTAGTTTGGAGATTAATTCAAGTGCAAAGTAAACTGTAGAGCCAGTTCCAAGCCCAATTATTGAATTGCTTTTTAAATAACTGACTGCTTTTTCAGCAGCAATTTTTTTCATCTGGTCTTTTTTAGCTGTCATAATTCTCTAATTATTTTTGTTAAAATAGTCTTTTAATTTGAAATATCGAAAAAGTTTAACTTTAGTTTGGTTAATGTTATGAGTAATTTCGCTACGTAAAATAATTTGATAATTCTCAGAAAGAAAATATGAAGCAAAACAGTGTTTATATAGAGACTTACGGCTGCCAAATGAATGTAGCCGATACCGAGCTTGTGCAGGGTTTACTCGTGGAAAAAGGATATTCATTAACGCAGAATATCGATACTGCAGATGTTATATTGTTAAATACTTGCAGCATTCGCGATAATGCTGAACAAAGAATTTATGGAAGACTCGGAAATATTAAAGCCATTAAAGACAAAGATCCTTCAAAGGTTATTGGTATTTTGGGTTGCATGGCAGAAAGACTGAAGAAAGATTTAATTGAAGAAAAGAAAATGGTTGATGTTGTTGTTGGTCCGGATGAATACAGACGATTGCCTGAATTTATTGATGATGCTTTTACTGGAGAGAAAGGTATTGGTGTGAAATTGTCAAGGACTGAAACTTATGACGATATTCTTCCATATCGTGAAAATGGGCTCTCAGCTTGGATATCTGTTATGCGTGGCTGCGATAAGTTTTGTTCTTATTGCGTTGTACCTTTCACACGAGGAAGAGAAAGAAGTCGTTCACTTGATTCAATTAAAAATGAAGTAAAATTATTATCTCAAAAAGGCTTCCGGGAAATTACATTGTTAGGGCAAAACGTTAATTCCTATAGTGATAACGGAAATGATTTTGCTGACTTGCTTTCTGCCAGTGCAAAAGTTGATCCTTTGATGCGAATCAGATTTACAACCTCACATCCTCAGGATTTATCGGATAAATTGCTTTATACAATTACAGAAAATGATAATATTTGCAAGTACATTCATCTTCCGGTGCAATCTGGTTCAAATAGAATTCTTGAATTGATGAATAGGACTTATACAATTGAACATTATTTGAATTTGATTGAAAAAGCACGGAAGTTAATTCCCAGTGTGAGTTTTTCGACTGATATTATTTCGGGATTTCCAACTGAATCCGAAGAAGATCATCGAGCAACATTAACCGTAATGCGGCAAGTGGAATATGATGGAGCGTACATGTTTAAGTATTCTCCGCGTGAAGGAACAAAAGCTTATCGAATGAATGATGATGTATCAGAAGAAGTTAAGACGAAGAGACTTAATGAAATAATTGATCTTCAACAATCAATTTCATTAACTCAAAATCAAAAGCTTATAGGGAAACAAGAGATTATTTTGGTTGAGGGAGACAGCAGAAAATCGTCGGATTATTTATCGGGAAGAACTGATTCAAATAAAGTTGCAATTTTTCCAAAGCAGGATAATATTAAACCTGGGGATTATGTGGCTGTAAAAATTAATAAAGTAACCTCTGCAACTCTTTTCGGAGATGTTATATAAAAATTTTTGGATTAATAAATTGTCGGTAAAAAAATGACTAAGAAAATTATTTTATTGATTCTATTTTCAATTAATTTGTTCGCTCAAAGTGATGTGATCGTCGAACAATTAAAACTCATTGAATCGGGCAAAACTGAACAAGTGAAATCCTGGCTGAGAGAGATTCGCAAAGATGTTAACTTTAATGACCAATCCATTGACATTATTGATGCTTTATTAACGGAAAATGGGATAGATGCAGTAAATAAGTATGATGATTTTCAAAAAATAAATCCAAAGCATTATCTGTCTCAGTTGGCTTTATTTAAACTTTATTCTTATTACTATTCAATCGGGACTTACACAAAAGCAAAAGATTATGCAGTTCAACTAAAAAAAAGATTTCCGGGATCTTCTTATTTAAGCAGTATAAATGAAGTTTACTTAAAAAATGAAAAAACGGAATCGCTAATTCCACCAGTTAAAAAATCTGATGAAAAAATAGAACCGAAAGATGAAGCCCCGGTTTCAATTGAGAAATATTCTATTCAAGTTGGTGCATTTGCAAATATTAATAACGCTAAACAGCTAATAAAAAAAATCAAAGCTAAAAAGTATAAGACCGATTTAATTAGAAAAATAATTAATGGAAAAGACTTAAATATAGTGATGGTTGGGAGTTATAAATCTCTTGATGAGGCAATAAAAGCCCAAAATCGGATCAACAAAGAATTTAAGGTTGATGGTAAAATAATTAAGCTGGCAGAGTGAAATTAATTTTTATTGGCACCGGTTCGGGCAAAGTTGAAGTTGATATTTTTCATGCTTCATATTTGATTTATAATTCGGAAATAAAACTTCTTCTTGACTGCGGTGATTCGGTAAGCAGAGCATTATTAAACAATAAAATCAATATTAATTCAATTACTCATATTCTGATATCTCATAATCATCCCGATCATTTTATGGGACTTCCGAATTTGATTAATCAAATGCATTTGCTAAATCGGAAGAAGGATTTGACAATTTTTACTCATGTTAATTTGGTTGAAGCCACCCGATATTTGCTTTATATGAATTATATTTTTGATGAGAAACTGAGTTTTAATCTGAATGTTGTAGCTTTTGAGCACGAAACAAGTTTAAGCATTCAGGATGTTCTGAAAGTGATTCCCGTAAGAAACAATCATATCAGAAATAAATACAATGTAAAATCTGTAAATGAATCTTATTTTGTCTCATCAAGTTTTATAATTCAGTCAAAAACAAATTCTGTTCTGTTTACTTCTGATTTAATGGATGAAAGAGATCTGAATTTGTTTGAAAAATATGAAGTGAAATATCTATTCCTTGAATCAACTCATATTGACTTTACAAAACTTAACGGTTATCGGACAATCCAAGATGCTGATAAAATATTTCTGACTCATTATGAAAAAGACAAAATTAAAATCATTCAAAAACAACTGAAAAAATTAAATCCGAGTATTGTTTCAAAAATGTTTTTTATTAGGCAAAGTGAAATGTTAAAATTTTAGAAAAGTCAATTTTGCAAGAAAAGTATTATTTTTAGGCGGAAAATTAAAAAAATATGACACGAGAAGAATTTCAGCAAAAATTTGGAATTATTGGCAGGTCAAAAGCAGTCAAAGACCTTGTTGATATTATAATGCAGGTTGCAAAATCTGATATTTCCGTTTTGATTTATGGGGAAAGCGGAGTAGGGAAAGAAATATTTGCAAATGCAATTCATGGATATAGTTCGCGTGCCATAAAAAAGATGGTAAGCGTAAATTGTGGCGCCATTCCAGAAGGCATTTTAGAAAGTGAGTTATTCGGACATGAAAAGGGTTCATTCACTGGTGCCGTTGATGCAAGGAAAGGTTATTTTGAAATATCTGATGAAGGGACTTTATTTCTAGATGAAATTGGTGAAATGCCTTTGACAACACAGGTAAAACTTCTTCGTGTACTTGAGACAAGTGAATTTATGAGATTAGGAAGTGAAAGAACTACTAAAGTTAATGTTAGAATTATTGCAGCCTCAAACAAAGAACTTCAGGCGGAAGTTGACAATGGCAAATTCCGTAAGGATTTATTCTTTAGGCTAAAAGCTGTTTCGATAAACATTCCACCTCTGAGGGATAGAAAGGAAGATGTTAATTTACTTTTGGATCATTTTCTACAAAACTATTCTCTTCGAAATAAAAGAAATGATCTTATAATTTCAAACGATGCTTATGAACTTTTGAACAATTATTATTGGCCCGGAAATATTCGTGAATTAAAAAATGTTGTTGAAACTGCAGCTGCATTAAGCAAAACAAATGTTCTTACTTCGATGTCGTTTATGAATTTACTCTCAATTTCATCGTCTGAAATGATTAATAGAAACTTGCCTGTTTATTTGAATAAAGGTGCTGAAGAGAATGATAGGGAATTAATTTATCGTGCATTAATCGAAATAAAAAAAGATTTAATTGAATTGAAAAGTCTTGCAGTAAATCATGTTGATACAAAAATATCAACGGATGAAAATGTTGAAATGACTGAAGTTGTTCCGCTTGAAGTACTTGAACGTAAAGCAATAATAAATGCTTTGGCTTATACTAAGTGGAATAAAAAGAAAGCTGCTAATCTTTTGAATATCAGCGAAAGAACACTTTACAGGAAAATCAAAGAATATGATATTCAATAAAATGAAATCGAATTTTATCTCGACACTTATCTCTATATTGCTTTTCGCGTCAATGTTCATAGTTCAATCATGCAGCTATTCATTTACTGGTGCATCTGTTGCATCGCATTTGAAAACCATTTCGATCCCGATTGTAAAAGATAAAAGCGGCTCAGGCGAACCAAATCTTGAAAATAATTTAACAAATGAGCTTATTCAAAAATTTATAGATGACAACACACTTGCGATTTCCGAAAAAGCAAATGCAGATGCATTTCTTGAGTGTGTTGTGACCTCCTTGCCAGATTCACCCGAAGCAGTGACTGGAACTAATGAAAAAGCAACTTTGCGGAGATTAACAATGTCCATCAAAGTTGTTTATAAAGATTTGATAAAAAAGAAAACTATTTTTGAAAGAACAATTTCAGAATATTCAACATACGATACGCAAAATTTTGTTGAGTCAAGAAATGCTGCAATTCTTTCAATCGTAGATAAAATTACAGAAGACATTTTGCTTGCTGTAGTTTCAAATTGGTAATAAAACGGATTAAATATATATGAACGAATTGATTTTAATTCTCTATTTTGTAAGCCTGACAATTCTTTTAATTTACTCAAGTCATGGTTTTATTATGATGTATTATCATCGTAAGTTTATTGACTATGAGCATAAAAAGCTTGAGAACCCAACGTATGACGAGATAGTTACAATTCAGCTTCCAATGTATAATGAGATGTATGTTGTTGAACGATTGATTGATTATATCTGCGAACTGGATTATGATAAAAACAAATTAGAAATTCAGGTCCTTGACGATTCAACCGATGAAACAGTTAATATAGTTGCTGCTAAAGTTAAAGAGAAACAACTTTTAGGATTTGACATTCAGCATATTAGAAGGACAAATCGGGAGGGGTTTAAAGCAGGAGCACTAAAAGAAGGACTCAAAACAGCTAAAGGCAAATACGTTGCAATATTTGATGCTGACTTTGTTCCGAAACCGGATTTTTTGAAAAGTACGTTATGCTATTTTACAGATGATAAGGTTGGTCTTGTTCAATCAAGATGGGAACATTTGAATGAAAACTTTTCCATTCTAACCAAGATTCAGGCTCTTGCGCTGAATGGTCATTTTGTGATTGAGCAGACCGTACGCAATAAAGCTGGCTTCTTTATTAACTTTAATGGAACCGGTGGAATATGGAAAAAGGAATGCATTGAAGATGCGGGCAATTGGAATGCCGATACTCTTACCGAGGATTTGGATTTAAGTTTTAGAGCACAATTAAGAGGCTGGAAATTTATTTTCCTTAGGGATATCACTACTCCTGCTGAATTACCGGCAGAAATTAATTCCTTGAAAGCTCAGCAATTTCGTTGGACAAAAGGTGCTGTCGAGACTGGCAAAAAACTTTTGCCCATGGTATGGAAGTCAGATCAGCCAATGAGAATCAAATTGCAATCTACTTTTCATCTTTCGAATAACATAGTATTTCCATTTGTTCTGATTGCAGGAATATTAAATGTTCCATTGATTTTTATTAAGAATAGTGGTCCGTATGATATGATTTTTAATTTCATGTCCGTTTTTGTTCTTGCTTTCATTTCATCTTTTCTTTTTTATCTGAATGCCCAGAAAGATGTCCATGTTGATTGGCGAAAGCGAATTGCATTATTCCCTTTGTTTATGGCAGGCAGTATGGGCTTTGCTTATAATAATTCTCGCGCTGTAATTGAAGGATTACTGAGTAGGAAAAGCGAATTCGTAAGGACTCCAAAATATAAAATCGTCGAGAAAAATGACAAGTTTGAGAATACAAGTTATTTCAAAAAATCCAAAATAGATACATCAACTTATGTAGAACTGCTTTTAGCTGTTTACACTTTTGTGGGTGTAGTGGCATCAATCTATTTTGCTGAAATAGCTGCACTGCCGTTTCATATAATGTTTTGCTTTGGCTTTTCAACCGTTTCAATTATGTCTCTTCGTCAAAGTTATTTGAAAAATAAGAAGGTAAAAAAATAATGAGCAAAGATTTTGATAAATATAAATTGATTTATCAGTTCAATAATAATTCGCCTCTCTTTGTCAGGATAGCTCAAAACCATATTGATAATCTTGAATTTGAGGAAGCTATAAAAATTCTTGACCATGGCTTGAAAAATTATCCAGGGTACATTTCTGCTCTTTTTCTTTATAGCATTTGTCTTGCAGAATTGAAACGATTTAATGAAGCAAAAGAAATTGTTTCGAAGGCAGCAAGTTTACTTGATTCAGAGGAATCATTAGATTACTATATAAAAAAAATTAGTGAAATTGAAATAAAGAATGGAATCTCAAATGTTTCTGATAATGAAGAAAATTCTGAAATCACTTTAACAGAAAATAACATTTCAGACGGAATTCCGGATGCAGAAGATGAATTGGAATCTCTTGCCAAAAAATTAGAGAACGCAAAACTTGACATTAATATTGATAATGAACTAATAGATGAATTTAATCCTGAAGAGGGTAATCAAGGTGAGATAGAATCAGGTAAATCGCTGGTTTCGGAAACATTGGCAAAAATATATCTCAATCAAGAAAATTATGAAGAGGCATTATCGCTTTACAAAAATCTTGTTGAAATTCAGCCGGAAAGATCGCAATTTTATTTATCTCAAATTAATTACATTCAAAAAATTATTGAATCAAATCAAAAATAATCTTCTTAATAATTTAATATCCAATCCTCTTGCTAAAGATTTTTATCTTCGCAATTCTATTGAGGTTGCAAGAGATTTAATCGGAAAGTATTTTATAAAAAAGTATAAGTTAAAATTTCTATTGGGTAAAATTGTTGAAACTGAAGCATACTCAGGTGAAAATGATCAGGCATCACATTCATTCATCGGAAAAACAAATCGCAATAAATCAATGTTCGAAGAAGGTGGAGTTCTCTATGTTTATTTTACTTATGGAGTTCACTATTGCGCTAATGTTGTAACAGGTGTTAAAAATTCCGGTGAGGCAGTCTTAATCAGAGCGGTTGAACCAATCGCCGGCGTTGATTTTATTTCTATGAATAGATACAACAAGATAAATCTCAATAAAAAAGAATTTGCAAATTTATCAAATGGTCCTGCAAAGTTTTGTCAAGGATTTAGAATTGACAAAAAAGATGATGGAACAAGCTTGCTTGGGGAGAGAATTTATATTTCATCTGCGGAGCTAAGTGAGAAACCAGAAATATTATCTTCAAAAAGAATCGGAATTAGTAAATCGAAAGACTTGCTATGGCGATTTTTTATAAAGGATAATAAATTTGTGTCGCATACAAAAAATCAGAAATAACGTGTATTTTTGTGTGCAATATTTTTAGAAGAGAAATTGCAATTTTGATTTCAGATGAAAATCGAATTTCTTCTTTGGGATGAGTGTAGTTAAATAAACCAAAAATTTGGAAATAATATGAAAATGAATTTTAATATTGTTTTAGTTGGCTTAATTGCAATATCGGTATTTAGTTCAACAGTTTTGCCACAAGAAAAAAAATTTAGGAAAGTTGAAAACAGAGCATTTATTACTGGTGAAAAATTAACTTTTGATGTCAACTATGGATTTATAACTGCAGGCAAGGCTTATATGGAAATACCGAAACTCAAAAAAATAGCAGGGCGAGATGTTTACAATGTGGTTTTTCGCGTAAACTCCGTCTCAACTTTTGATGCGTTTTATAAAGTACGTGACCGATATGAAACTTATCTTGATGTAGAAGGAATATTCCCGTGGAGATTTGAACAGCATATTCGCGAAGGCTCTTACGCACGGGATTTTTCAGCCTATTTTGATCAGTGGAAAGAAAAGGCAATTACAAAAAAAGGGACTTATCCGATTCCTGAAAATGTGAATGATATTGTATCTGCTTTTTATTATATGCGAACGTTCGATTTTGCGAATGCCAAACCCGGGGACACATTTCATCTTGAAAATTTTTTCAAAAATAAAGTTTATCCACTTGATGTGATTTATCGCGGAAAAGAAAAAATATCAGTTGCTGCAGGAACTTTTAATTGCTTCATCCTTGAACCTTTGGTTGTTGAAGGCGGACTTTTCAAAAATGACGGAAGCATAATAATTTGGCTTAGTAATGATGAATTAAAAATTCCCGTAAAAGTTAAAACCAAAGTATTAATAGGCTCTATTGATGCTGAACTTACTGATTATGAAGGGCTTAAGGGAAAGATTACATCTAAAATAAAATAAATTCGATATTCGGGCTGTATTTTTATTTTAATAAAATTATTTACATTTTTTTATATTGACTAATAAGAATAAAGAGATATATGGATATTCCTCCTGAAAATAAAGATAATAATTCTGAACAGATTTCAATTGTCGATTCGAGCAATAAGGATGATTCAAATGAGCTGTTAGAATACACGACACATCCTATTAAAGCTGCTTTTGTTGCATTGATTGTAATCTTTCTTTTATATCAAATCGGCGGTGGTTTACTAACATTTTTAATATTTGGTCTGGACTTTGCTCACGCTGATATGAATGCCTTGAGATTATTAACTGCCGGAGGACAGATATTATTGATTTTGGCTCCTGCATTGATTTTTTCATATCTTGTTTATAATGGGAAAGTTTCAAAAGTAATTAGAATTAATGCACTTGATTTACGCGAAGCAGGGATGTTTCTTTTGGGTATGATTCCACTGATTATTCTGCTCCAAAATTTTCTGTATGTTCAGAATTATTTAATACAAAAATTGGCAGATTCAAATACATTTTTCATGTATCTAAAAAAATCGCTTGACCAGGTTGATAAATTGCTCAGTGAATCATATGGTGACTTGATGAAAGCAAATAATTTTTTTGAAGTTATCTTGATTGTTTTTGTCACTTCATTTATTCCTGCAATTTGTGAAGAGGTTTTTTTTAGAGGTTTTGTACAAAAAAGTTTTGAACAAAAGTTGAAACCTTTGATTGCTATATTTCTTACTGCAATGTTCTTTGGAATTTATCATTTCAATCCTTATGGATTAATTGCCCTTGTTGCTTTAGGAGTTTATTTTGGCTACGCAGTTTATCAGACAGATTCGATTTTTGTCTCAATGATACTGCACTTTTTCAATAATTTTCTTGCGGTTGTTCTTGTTTTAATTTTTGGAAATGAAGAATTGCTTAATTCAAATGTGACCGATGAAAAAGGAATTATAATGCAAGTTGTCAGTTTTATTTCCTTGCTTGTCTTTTTTGTTTTTTATTTAATCCTAATTAATAGGTATTTTAATAAAAAGAAATCAGTGAGGTTAACATGATATGCCCAAAGTGTGAATATGAATATGTTAATGGTATTACCGAATGTCCCGATTGTCACATTGAACTTGTTACCAAAGAAATGTTCGAAGGGAATTTAGTAAATCCCGAAGATTATGTTGTTGTTTATACCTCCGGTGATGAACTGGAGATTGAAATGCTGAAAGAAAATCTTCTCGGTGCTGAAATAGAAAGTCTAGTTTACTCGCAAAGGGACAGAAATTTTCCGGTTGTTGGTAATTTATCTGTTGTAAGACTTTTGGTTCATAAAAATGCGGCAGATGATGCGATTGAAATCATAAATGATATTCAGAATTCAAATTCGGATGATGAGGAATGAAATTATCGAACCGAACAACAAGGATTATCGTTTCTGTTTTAAGCATACCGGTTTTATTGGCTATTAGTATTGTTGGTAAATATGCTTTTCTGCTTTTAATGGTTTCAATTTCTTTGATTGCATTTGGTGAATTTGCGAAAATACTTTCGCATAAAAATATTTTTGTAAATAAAGTTATTGGTGTGTTATCAGTTATCTTTATTTTTATTTATGTATATTTTAAGTGGAGTGAACTTCTGACTCTTGTACTTCTGATACCTGTTTTGTTGCTGATTTCCGAATTGTTCAGGAACAAAGCGTCAGCGATAAATAATTTAGGCGGAAGTTTCCTTGGCATTTTTTTTATCGGAATGTTTTCATCTTCAGCAATATTTATTCGTGAATTTTATTCGGACAATGTTTTGCTTTATAATCAGGGCGGATATTTAATTGCAGCAATCTTTGTTTCTATTTGGATGTGCGATTCTGCGGCTTATTTTCTTGGTACTGCTTTTGGTAAGCACAAATTGTTTCTGCGTGTCAGCCCTAAAAAAAGTTGGGAAGGTGCAATTGCAGGATTTGTTTTTTCTGTTGTTTCAATGGCAGCAGCCAAAATAATTATTCTAGATTTTTTTAGCTGGCAAGATGCAATTGTAATTGGGTTACTAATCGGAATATTCGGACAGATTGGAGATTTGGTTGAAAGTTTATTGAAACGTGATTCGGGCGTGAAAGATTCTTCTTCGCTTATTCCCGGACATGGTGGAATTTTAGACAGATTCGATTCTTTTATTTTTGTCTCTCCGATAATTTTTCTTTATCTACATTTTTTTGTTAAATATTAAAAAGGACGTTTGATGAAAAAACATTTGATGTTTTTTTGTGCTTTTTTATTTTTAAATGTTTTTGCACGCAATGAACAAAAATTCGGTAGCATTGGTGATTTGAAACTTGAAAACGGGAAGACTCTTATTGATTGTAAGGTTGGTTATATGACATTTGGTAAACCAAACAAAGACACTTCTAATGTTGTAATTTTTCCTGCATGGTTTGGCGGTACAGCTGGACAAATAAAGGGTTTACTTGGCGAAAACAAATTGATTGATTCTACAAAATATTTTGTTATCACTCTTGATGCACTTGCAAATGGAGTTTCAAGTTCACCTTCAAATTCAGTTGAGCAGTCTGGTAAAAATTATCCGAATATTTCAATGTGCGACATGGTTAATTCACAATACATTTTGCTGACAAAAATATTACACATTAAAAAAGTATTTGCTGTCATTGGCGGCTCGATGGGATCAATGCAAACTTTTGAATGGATTGTTGCTTATCCTGATTTTATGCAGAAAGCAATTCCTTATGTTTGTACACCACGAGTTACACCAAGTGATTTGTTAACATGGAATATCCGGAAGGAAATTGTTGAAAGTTATATTGAGTTGAATGCTGACGAAAAACAAATTCAGCGACTTACAGGCATGTTGACGAGTTTGCTTGCCAGAACATTTGATTATTTGAATGAAAATATTAAAGATGATGAATTTGAGAAGTATATGACAAAATTTAATTCTGAGCCGAATAAAATTTTTACATCCGAAAATTCTCTTTACCAACTAAATGCTATGATTAATCACAACATCTTCAGAAATTTTAATAACTCGATGGAAGAAACAGCAAAAGTGGTTAAAGCTAAAGTAATGATGATAATTTCAGAAACAGATATGCTGGTAAATCCAAAAACTTCTCTTGAATTTGCACCGTTGATTAATGCAAAAGTGCTGAAATTACAGAATAACTGCGGACATTTGGCTGTTGGATGTGAACTGGAAAAATGTGGCAAAGAGATTGAATCATTTTTAAATGAATGAATCATTTCTGAATAATATTCATCTTATCAAACAAAATAAAGGGGAAAAATGGCGATTAAACAAGCATTCATGAAACAGGTAAGAGGAATTACTTTTGTTGGGAAAACAGATTCCGGACATTGGATTACAATTGATGGACCTGAAAATTTTTACGGCAGTAATGCTGGAATCAGACCAAAAGAATTATTGTTACTCTCACTAGCAGGCTGTACAGGAAGTGACGTTGTAGCAATTTTGCAGAAGAAGAGAGTTCCGTTAAATGGTTTTGAAATTAATATTACTGCTGAGCAATCTGACGAGCATCCGCAGGTATATACTAAAATTAATATTGAATATTTGTTCTACGGAAAGTCTTTGAATACAAATGATTTGGAAAGAGCTATTGAGCTTTCTCAAACAAAGTATTGCAGTGTCAGTGCAATGCTGAAAAAAGCAGTTGAAATTACACACTCTTATAAAGTTGTTGAAAATTAATTTTGTCAAAAGGAATTGAAAATCTTATTTCAGTTCCTTTTTTATAAATCCATAGTTTTTGATTTCTGCTCCAGATAAAAAATCATTCAGATCTGTTCTGAAAAATATATGTTACTTATCATTTTTAAGTTTGCCTTTCCTATCCTCAGTTTTTTCGTCTTTTGTCACAATTTATTATTAAAAAAAATTCTTTATGTCAGAATAAACTCTTAATTTTTCATAGAAATTTTTAAAATATTGGAGAAAAACATGGCAATTATTAAACCATTCAAAGCATTAAGACCTGATCCGTATGTTGTTCATTTAGTTGCAAGCGTTCCTTATGATGTTGTAAGTAAAGATGAAGCAGCTGAATTGGCAAAAGATTTCCCGATTAATTTTTTGCGTGTTACCCGTTCTGAAATCGAAATGGACAAATCGGTTAATCCTTATTCACCTGAAGTTTATCAGAAAGCAAAAGAAGTATTGGAAAGAATTAAAGCTACTGCTCCTTTGATTCAAGACAAAGATTCACATTTTTATATTTACAAATTAGTTTGGAAAAATCAGTCTCAGGTGGGAATTGCGGCAACATTTTCAGTTGAAGATTATGATAACGATGTAATTAAAAAACATGAAAAAACAAGAAGAGTAAAAGAAGATGACAGGACGAATCATATTGTTGAAACAAAAGCTCAGACAGGACCTGTATTTCTTACGTATCATGGTGTTAAAGAAGTTGATAACGTTGTGAATAAAACAATGCTGACAAATCCATTTTATGACTTTACAACAAATGATGGAGTTACACATACTGTTTGGATTGTACCTGATGATTATATGGATATTATTGAGTATGAAATTAGTAAAGTAAAAAATTTGTATATTGCTGACGGTCATCATCGGGCGGCTAGCGCAAGCCGTGCTCAAAAAATGATGAAAGAAAATAATCCCAACCATAAAGGAGATGAAGAATATAATTTTTTCCTTGCAGTTTTGTTTCCTGCTGAACAATTGAAAATTCTTCCTTATAATCGTGTTTTGTTTGACACTAAAGGATTAAGTGAGAAAGAACTTATAAAATTATTTTCTAAATATTTTACAGTTGAAAAAGTTGATTATGCTGAGCCTAAAAATAAAGGTGAAATTTGCATGTACATCAATTCAAATTGGTATTCTTTAAAACCAAATCAAAATGTTAATCCCGGTGAATTAATGGGAGATAAATTGGATGTCAGTATATTGCAAAATTTTTTACTCAGGCCATATTTTGATATTGAAGATCCAAGAACAAACGAGAATATTGATTTTATTGGCGGAATCAGAGGAACAGAAGAATTAGTAAGACTTGTTGATTCCGGTAAAGCTAAAATTGCTTTTTCAATGTATCCTGTAACTGTAGATGATTTAATTCAGATTTCTGATGCTGCTGAAACAATGCCTCCGAAATCAACATGGTTTGAACCAAAACTCAGAGATGGTATTTTAGTTCATGAAATTTAATTTAAATAAATATGAGGAATAAAATGGAAAAACGAATTTATAACTTTGCTGCTGGTCCGGCTATCCTTCCTGAAGAAGTTTTATTGGAAGCACAGAAAGAACTTTATTCTTACAAAGGCAGCGGAATGTCAATAATGGAGATGAGTCACCGCGGAAAAATCTTCGATAGTATTATCAAAGAAGCCGATGCTGATTTGAGAAAGTTGTTAAATATCAGTGATAATTATTCAATTTTATTTTTGCAAGGTGGAGCTACATTACAATTCTCAATGGTGCCGTTGAATTTAATGCTGCCTGCAAATAAAGCGGATTACATAGTTACAGGAACATGGTCAAAAAAAGCTGTCAAGGAAGCAAAGCGAGTTGGCTCAGTAAATATTGTAGCTTCAACAGAAAATGAAAATTTTGTCAGGATACCAAATCAGAATGAACTGAAACTTGATTCAACAGCAGCCTATGTTCATTTCACTTCGAATAATACTGTTTATGGAACTGAATGGAAGACGGAGCCAGAAGTTGGAAATGTTCCGCTTGTTTGTGATGCATCTTCTGATTTTCTCCATAAAAAAATTGATATTAACAAATACGCTTTGGTTTATGCTGGGGCACAGAAAAATATCGGTCCTGCAGGTGTTGTTGTTGTAATTATTAGAAAAGATATGTTGGAAAGATCATCTGATTCGCTTCATACTTATATGAATTATAAAATTCATGCTGATAATGGTTCGATGTACAACACACCAACTACATTTGGAATTTATATTGCCGGATTGGTATTCAAGTGGTTACTGAATATGGGCGGCTTGGATAAGATGTATGAAAGAAATCTTTATAAAGCAAAATTACTTTATGATTATATTGATTCAACGAATGGATTTTATAAAGGAACTGTTCAAAGAGATTCAAGATCACTGATGAATGTAACATTCAGATTGCCAAATGAAGAACTTGAAAAGAAAATAATTGCCGAAGCTGAATCCAAAGGATTTTCAGGCTTGAAAGGTCACCGCTCGGTTGGTGGACTTCGTGCCTCAATCTATAATGCTTTTCCTGTTAAAGGTGTAGAGGATTTTGTAGAATTCCTTAAAGACTTTAAATCGAAAAATTAATATTAAAGCTGTCGGTCGTGTAATAACCATGACTGACAGCATTTTTTTTGAGTTATTCTACCTCAAAAATCAAATCGTTAAACTTAATTCTGTTATTATCCATCCATTCGAATTTAGAAAAGTTCTCTGTATAAATTTTCGCAGACGAAATCAGATCTCCGTTTACTGATAATTTATTCACTTTACAGGAAGGATATATCCACTCATTATTTATAAAATTTGGCTTTTGGCTTTCAAGTGTAACAATGTTATCATCAACAAGTCTTGTAGCGAGAATTAGTTCTGATGATTTTATTGTGCAAAGAAAATTACTGCTCATTAAATCAAAGCAACTTACATGATTATTGTTATAAAGTAATATCAATGGGCTTTCGGGATGAGTATAATATTTGTCAAATTCTCCTGTGGCAGTTAAAATATTTCGGAAATTCATGTCTGTGATTTCAATTGTTTTATTAACTGTATTATCATCATATCGGATGATTGAATAAAATACCCTATTGTAATCACGTATAAATGCAATTCCACTTAGCAATCCACTGAACTTTCCAGAATTTGAAAGAACGTTTAACTCGCTGTCTATGATAAAATTCTGAAAAAAGTACTCTGTACTTTCGTTCAGTGAAACAACCAGTAAATCATTATCAATAGCTGAAAAGATAGAACGTTCATATTCAATTTTCTTTTCGGAAATAAATATCTTTTTAATTGAGTTACCACTTTTATTGGTTAGTTCGATTGAAGCTTCCAATGAATTTATAAAAATCAAATTTCCATTAGAAAGAAGAATTACCTTTGGGTAAGGAACATCATAATCAAATTCTCTGGTGAATTTTGATTCGCTTCCGTCAGCGGAATGAAGGTG
>PFVB01000219.1:29074-31080 GCA_002790395.1 Ignavibacteriales bacterium CG_4_9_14_3_um_filter_34_10
ATTATATTTTTCTCTCCAAATTTTGTTGCAGTGCTTTTCTGGATTTTATTAACTTCTGACTGAGCAATTAAAGTGGTACAGACAAAAAGTATTATAGTTGAAATTGTTTTCATTTTATTCTCTTATTATTTCAAAAGAATCAGTTGAATAGTTTTAGAAAAATCTAACGAACCTGATTGATTAAAACTTAGCATTCGGACAAAATAAATTCCGCTTGATAATCCTGATGCATTCCAAATAATTTCGTGATTACCGGGCTGATAAAAATTATCGGCAAGCACAGCCACACTTTGCCCGAGTAGATCAAATATTTCTAATTTTATATGCGAAGGTTTTCCGGAAATAAAATTGATTTTTGTACTTGGATTAAATGGATTTGGAAAATTTTGTAAAATATCAAATTCATTCGGAATGTTTTTGCTGATTGTTTCATTAACATCAGAAGCGATATCAAAATACTGAAAAACTTTTTGCATAAATAAATTTCTCTGTGAGAGATTATTAACTGTCTCCAATGGAAATGAAATGTAAATCATTCCGCCCTCGGTTTGTGAATCACCAAATTTTCCTTTATAAGCAATTCCGGCATTGCGTTTTTCACCATTAGTTCTTTGTTGATTATAATTTAGTATTACTTCACCACCGTTAGTTGGATTAATATCATCCGGATAATCTTCGGGATATATCTGTCCGATAGTCATACTGAGATTTTGAAAATAAGTATGATCAGAACTCTGAACGATATTCATAGAAGAATTACCATCATCAACAAAATGCGATTTTAAGTAATGACGATAAAACAATGTGTCTGCGGGCTGTGAATAACTATGAGTACGATCTAAGTCCCATCCGACTTCTGAACCAGACACAAAAAGATTACCGCCGTTTTTCAGATAATCTGCAATCTCACTTTGTTCGTTTGAGTCAAATGTATTATCAGTTGTAGATTCATCACCAAGAAACCAGACAACAAAATCATAATCATTAAGATCTACTTTGTTTAAAGTTACGGATTCATTTGCACAAGATGATAATACTATGCTGTCAGTCATAGTGATTGATATGAAATAGGAAGTATTAAAACTATGTGTTGAATATTGATAACTTCCAGAGCCGCCAAATCGGTCAAATCCATCAACTATCAATCCTTTCCTGAATCCATTGTTTACTTTACTTGAGCGTGAATAAATATCACTTCGCTCGCTTTCATTGCCAGCAGAATCAACCGCTGTGAGATAAAAGAAATAAATGTTTTTATTTGTAGGTGTGATAAATTCTATCGGTGAATTAAATGAAAGATTATCAATATCTTTTGTGAGCATTGATTCGTCGGCAGCCAGAGCCCATGAAGATAACTGTGTGTTTACAGAATAGTAAAGCCTGTATCCCTTTATATCAGGCTCGGTATTGTTTTTCCACATTACTTTTAGTGACTTCTGATTATCATAATTAATGATTGCAAGCAAAGTAGGAACTGATGGTGGAGCCACATCATTCCTTGTAATTGTTATTGGAATGAATTTTTTAGAATGATTACCAAGAGCATCTTCTGCAAAAACTTCTAACTGATACTCGCCTTCTGGAATTAACTCTGTATTTAGCGAATTATTATTAACACGCAAGTTTTGATTAATATAATCGGCTCCGTTTCCATTTGTTAGCCAATAAACAGGATTACTTAAAGTAGCTTCTCCCTTTACATAGGTATTATGAACATCATCATCAATTGGTTTTAAATCGAATCTGTAAACAATTCCATCCGGGAACTGGGAATATATTATTTCTGATTTGTCTGCATTCCAGATTTTGTAACCAACAATATATGGTGCGTTATTTCCATATGAAGTTGAAACGCCATTAGGATCTTCTATTTTAATTTTTATATCGATTTTACCGGCAAGCCCGTTTGCAGGCAGAGAATATTTTGTCCCTTCAACAAAAAATCCAACAGTGGATTCATAAATTTTTGGAAAATAAGAATCATTATAAGGCTGCAAACCACCGTT
>PFVB01000024.1 GCA_002790395.1 Ignavibacteriales bacterium CG_4_9_14_3_um_filter_34_10
AGCGAAATTAACGTAGCGCCAATTCGGTTTGGTGCAGGAACTCCTAACAAAGTAATTGAGTCTCTTGCTCTTGGAATTCCGGTTGTTGCTTCTGAAACAGCAATTGGTGGTTTACCAAATGAACTTAGGAAATATATTTTTATAGCAAATACAGCGGATGAATTTATTGAAAAGATTTCCTATATTTTTGAAAATGAAACAGTGCGCACTGATTTAATGAAAGAATGTTCTGAATTAGTGCCTAAAATACTTGGTTGGGATGTAATTATTAAAAATTTCGAAAGTTATATCAAGTCAAAACTCGAAACTAAATAATCCCCAATTAAAGTTTTGGAATTTGAATAATCAGAAGTAAGATTGTCGCAACTGCAGAAACCACACTTGATATTGCAACTGTTCTGTCCAAATAATAACTGAATGTTCTTTTCGGTTCTTTTGGCACCCAGATATAATCTCCGGGCTCAATATTTAATTTCACTTCCTCTTCTGCTTTTGTCCAGCTGCGTGTTTTTCCTTTAATCAGATATGTTTCTTCTTTGGCATTCTGTCCTCTGCCGCCGGCTTTGGAAAGATAATAATCAATTTGCTCATTTTCTTTGTATTCAACATATCCCGGATTATAAACCTGTCCGAAAACATAAACAAGATTCAACCTTTCCGGCACATAAATATAATCGTAGTCACGCACAATGAATTTGCTTGCCAAAGAAGTTGTATCAAAAACATTATTAAAATTAATAACACCGTTTCCGCGAATAAAACGCAGTTTGTTGTCAATTATTAATGAAGTTGAATCTTCAGGTGCTATATCAGACATTCGGCTCATCAGGTAAGTCTCAATCTCTTCATTAAATAATGTTGACTTAAAAACATTTGCACCGCGTATTAATTCTGCTCGTGACAAATCGGCATGTTCAGTAAATCCGCTCGCTTTTTCAATCACTTCGCGAAGTGTTGAAGAATTTTTTGTAATAACAATATTGCCGGGGCGATTAACTTCACCGGCTACAGTCACTTTGTATTCTCTTCTGTTATTTTCATCGGCTAAAATTGTAATTCTATCGCCGCGTTCCACTTTCGGATTATCTGAAATATTTACAACTATACGCTGCTCTGCATCACCTTTGCTGTCCAATCTGCTTATCTCGGCTTTTTCAATATTGTCATATCCATTATTAATACCGCCGGCAAGCAAAATTGCATCTTCAAGTTTGTCACCTTCAACAAACTGAAACTTCCTTGAGTTATTAACTGCACCGGTTATGTAAATAAAATTCCGGTCTTCATCATAATATGGAAATATAATCACATCATCATTATTCAGGTATGGATTCTGTGTCAAATCACCGTTGCTGTAAAATTTTTCAAGGTCAATTTTTTGATTCTGTCCGGAAACTCTTTTTAACAAAATATCTCTCTTTGAATATTTTTCAAGTTCAGCTTCAACCTGCTGACGCTGTCCAATATCACGAATTGCACTTAATTGCTCCGATTTCGCCTGCAGAAAAACTCTGGTTATAAACTGATCAAGCCTTTCGCCTACTCTTGCTGAAAATGTTCCGTTCACAATAAACGAGCCGCCAATTGTAACACTTATTCCAGAAGAATTTATCAAATCATTCATATTTGCTTTTGAAAGATTTAGCTCATTCTGAGCATTCAAAAAGTTTATTGAAAGCAGAAAAATAAAAATTATTTTTTTCATGTTTATTTCTTACCGGTTTTTATATTGTAGATTATAATATTCAAGATAACTTCCGTTAATTATTCTTTCCCACCAGTTTTTATTTTCCAGATACCACTGAATTGTATTTTGAATAGCAGTTTCAAATTCAAACTCAGGTTTCCAGCCAAGTTCATTCTGTATTTTTGATGAATCAATTGCATATCGCCTGTCGTGTCCGGGTCTGTCTTTTACGTAGTTAATCATATCTTCAGATTTTCCAAGCGTCTTGAGAATCAGTTTAACAATTTCAATATTCTTCATTTCGCGACTTGCACCGATATTATAAACTTCTCCGACTTTTCCTTTTTCCCAAACAAGTTCTGCAGCTTTATTATGATCAATAACATAAATCCAGTCACGGACATTCAGACCATCTCCGTAAACAGGAAGTTTTTTATTATTAAGAGTATTAATAATCATCAGCGGAATTAATTTTTCGGGAAACTGAAGCGGTCCATAATTATTGCTGCACCTTGTAAGAACAACAGGCATTTGATAAGTATGATAAAACGCAAGAGCCATCATATCCGCAGCAGCTTTGCTTGATGAATACGGACTATTCGGAGATATCGGAGTTGATTCAGTAAATTTTCCGGTTTCTCCGAGACTTCCATAAACCTCATCTGTAGAAATTTGCAAAAACCTTTCAACCTCAAATCTGCGTGCTGTTTCAAGCAGCACGTTTGTCCCGATTACATTTGTTCTGTAAAAAACTTCCGAGCCGAGAATACTTCTGTCAACATGCGACTCTGCTGCAAAATTTATTACATGCTTGATTTTATACTTTGTAAAAATATATTCAACAAGTTCGTGATTCTGAATATCACCTTTTATAAAAAGATATTTTTTTTTGTTTTCAGATGATTTAAGATTTTCAAGATTGCCGGCATAAGTAAGTTTATCAAGATTAACTATAAAAACATCATCACGTTTATCAAGAATATGATTTATAAAATTACTCCCAATAAATCCTGCACCGCCAGTTACAAGTAAATTTTTCATATTAAAATGCAAAGAACCCGAAATAAATTCCTGTTTGAAAAAATAGTGAATTACCGTTTAAGTCATTTGGGACATTGACTAACTTTCTGTCATTATCAGCTTTCCATGAATTTCCGATACCGAAATTGTACCCCGCACCAACCCGAAAAGCCATAAAACGATTAACCGGAATATCAACATTTATAGTCGGTGCAATGGAAAAGTAACTCAGGGTTAACTGGTGATGTGAATTTGAAACGAGTAAATCATTTCCCAATTCAGAAAAAATATAATCCCATGAAAAATCGCCGGCATTTTTATAAGTATTGATTTCAACCGAGCCGCCGCCAATTATCGCACCGACTGAAACTGCAATTCTTTTGACAGACGGAATCGTATATTCAATTGTGACCCCACCAAAACCATTTGAGTATGAAACTTCTTTTGTATATGCACCTTCTTTTGATGAAATACTTTGCGAAGCAGAAAATCCCATTCCGCCAATACGGAGATTTTCAATAAACATTACATAAACATAACCACTGCCACCAAACCCAATCATTCCGCTTTCAGAAAAGTTTTTTGATCCTGAAAACGAAACTGATTTATTAATCGGAGCTATATTTGGTATTATCCAAACAGGATTGAAACCACCGGCAGCACCAAATTTTGAAATCCAGCCAACCTCATCTGCTTCTTGTGCATTTGTTTGAATAAACAGACACAAACTTATTATGATTATTAAATAAACTTTTTTCATTCTTATTTTTTTAAAGTTGCGTGCAAAGATTAAGAAAAAATCGGATAAAAAAAAATGCCAAAGTGAATAATAAAAAAGGCTGAGTCATTTTGCTCGATCACAACAAGGAGTTAACTCAGCCTTACAGCAAGTGAATAGTTTCAGTCCATCATCATTCTTAAAAACGTAGAACTTTCATTGTCGTTATTATTTGTTTTGTTCTGAATATTATTTTCCTTTTCCGGAGTTATGCTGCCTCGATAGTTAAATCCAGATTGAAAACTATTTTCATCATTTTCATTTGCAGTGCGGTTTTGAATTCTTGCTATTGTCGGAATATTTTTGTCCTCATTTTCATCAAGTTTAAATCCCCATCCTTTTTTTATCTGTGTAACTGGGTTTTCAGTTTTTGCTCCTGTAACTTCTGATAAAATGCCTTTGGAAGCTGACTGGTTTTCAGGTTTGCTAAAACCTGTTGCAATTACAGTATAGGAAATACTTTCATTCATATCCTCTTTATAAACAATTCCAAAAATAATATTAGCTTCACCTCCGGCGCGTTCTTGAATAGTTTGATTTGCATTAATCACTTCTTTATAAGAAAGATTTGTTGATCCGGTCACATTAATTAAAATGTGCTTAGCGCCTTTAATATCAATTCCTTCGAGCAATGGAGAAGTGATCGCTTTTGTTGCGGCTTCAATTGCTCTGTTTGCACCAGTTGCAACCCCACATCCCATCAATGCTATTCCTGATTGATTCATTGACGAACGAACATCGGCAAAGTCAACATTAATTTTTCCTCTGACTGTGATAATTTCAGAAATACCGCGAGTTGCTTCATACAGAACTTCATTTGGTTTATCAAATGCATCAGCGATTGGTGAATTATCATCTAAAATATTTAGTATTCTCTCATTTGGAATAACTATCAGACTGTCAACATATTGACGCAATTCCTGAATTCCTTCAGTCGCATTTTTCATTCTTGTTTTACCTTCCCAGTTGAATGGTTTTGTAACAATTGCAATAACAAGCGAGCCAAGACTTTTTGCAATTGAAGCAACAATAGGTGCAGCTCCTGTTCCTGTTCCTCCGCCCATTCCTGCAGTAACAAAAACCATATCAGAACCTTCAAGAAGTTTTGAAATTTTTTCTCTATCCTCTTCAACTGCTTTTCTTCCAACATTGGGGTCAGCTCCGGCTCCAAGTCCTTTTGTTAAATTCTTTCCGATATTAACTTTTTGTTCCGCCAAATTTTTGTCAAGAACTTGCGCATCGGTATTAATGGCAATATACTCAACGCCCTTTAATCCTTTAGCAATCATATAATCAATTGCATTACCGCCACCGCCACCGACTCCAATCACTTTAATTTTTGCAGCAAGCTTTTGCTCTTTGTCAAGCGTTGCAAATCGATTTCGAACTGTACCGATGGATTCAATGTTTAATTCAGACATGAGACCTCCTTGTTGTGATTTATAAATTATCAAAAACTTCTTTTATCTTTGTTAAAATTTTTGAAACTATTTTCTTTCCACTTGTATTTTTAGCTTTAGTTTCAATCCATGTTGTGCTTGACGTTGCCCCGGGAATGCCTTTTATCAATCCGGCTACCGTTGCAAATTCAGGACTTTCAATTTCATTTGATAAGCCCGAGCCAAGATTCAATGGCAAACCGATTCTTGTTGGTAATCCAAAAACTTCTTCAGCCAAATCAGTACATCCGCGAAGTAGCGAGCCA
The DNA here is from genome assembly GCA_002790395.1 of Ignavibacteriales bacterium CG_4_9_14_3_um_filter_34_10. Classification (GTDB taxonomy): domain Bacteria; phylum Bacteroidota; class Ignavibacteria; order Ignavibacteriales; family Melioribacteraceae; genus UM-FILTER-34-10. The sequence goes on from PFVB01000024.1 coordinate 5,191, forward strand.
CCGCCAGTAAGTACAATTCCCGATTTAATTTTAGTTTTTAGCTGCGTATGTCGTAATTCATTATCAATAATCATGAATAATTCACGCATTCGGAGGCTGATAATCTGAGTAAGTAATGTGATCGGAATTTTAATGCTTCCTCTGCCTGCAGGATTCTTCAAAATAATATCCTGTTCTTTAATTATTGCTTCTTCAATAGCATATCCATATTCCTTTTTCAAACTCTCTGCATCGGAAGCAATTATTCCCAATGATTCGCGTATATCGTTTGTAACCTGATTCCCAGCCACTCCAATTACTTTTGTATGCTTTATACTTTTATCATGATAAACAGCTACATCTGTCGTTCCTCCACCGATATCAATTAAAACAACTCCCAAATCGATTTCATTATCATCAAGCACTGAAACACTTGAGGCAATTGGTTGGAGGATATAATCTTTAACTGTGTACCCAGCGCGTTCAACTGACCTTTTAATATTTTGGATTGCGGGAATTGCAGCAAGTACAACATGGTTCAGAGCTTCAAGTTTTGAACCGCACATACCGATTGGATTCTCGATTCCACCTTGGTTGTCAACAAAAAATTCCTCCGGAATAATGTGAAGAATTTGTTTATCGGAAGGGATACGAATTGTTTTAACGTCTGCTTCCAATCTTGCAAGATCACTTTCTGTAATTTCCCTGTCGGGATTATTGATTGTAACATAATTTCTATGTCGCAAACTTGTAATATGCTCACCGGCAACACCGACATTAATTTCATTAATCTGAAAGCCGGCTCTGTTTTGAGCAATAGCCATCGCCTCTTTAATTGCTTCGGCAGTTTTGGTGATATTAGCAACCAACCCTCTGTTCAATCCTTCAGATGGAGAAACTCCAAATCCTAAAATATTTAATGCGGAATCTGTTCGCTCTGCAATTACCGCACAAACTTTTGTAGTTCCCAAATCCAAGCCGGCAATAATATTCTTTTTCATAATTTGTTTCCCATTGCTTCAATTAAGCTATCGTTAAAACCAAAAACCATCATGTCGTCGAACCTTAAATCAATATGATTAATAATTTTATTTAAAGAATGATTATTTAAATAATTCCCTGAATTGGCGAGACAAAAGGATTTATTAACAAGGTTTCCTCTGCCAAGAATTACGGGATAATCCTTTCCTTCCAATGAAATCACAATATCTTTCCCATGGCGTAAATCAATTTCCGATACTGTTGCTAAAAATTCCGGATTAGCCTTTTTTATTGTGTAAATAATTTTTAGTGCTGCAATTATATCTTTCTGTTTTTTACAGGAAGACATTATTCTCAACTTGTTGCGAAATTTAGCATTGACTATTACCGGATTGTCTAAATGATATGTTTTGGGTAAAAATGGTATTACCTGCAATTCATTTGTTATCAAGTATTGAGTATCGTCCGAAAATAAAATTGCTTCAATTGGTTTTTCTTTAATAGTAACATTCAGAACATTATTGCTTTGCAATACAGTTACACCTGCAATGTATGGATGTTTTTGAAACCTGTCCCTTATAATCCCTGCATTTAGATATGGAAATTCTTCCGGTGAATTTAACCGCAAAAATTCAAGATAGTCACTTTTTGAATACAATTGATTACCATCAAGCTTTATTGTTGTAAAAACTTCACCCTTCTTTTCATCAAAGAATAAAGTAATTGCAGACAGAATCATTACTAATCCAATTAAAATGACAAAACTCAATATTTTTGTTTTAGAATTTTTCATTATTTCTTTTTGCTATAAAGTTCGACAAATTTTTCTCCGTATTTCCAAATATCTCCGGCTCCCATTGTGATTACTATATCGTCAGGTTTAACTACACTCATCAAAGTTTCCGGAATTTTATTTTTGTCCTGAACGTAAAGAACATTTTTATGACCAAAACTTTTGGCTGCATTTGCAATCAATTCACCGGTAATTCCTTCCATCGGTTTTTCACGTGCCGGATAAACATCAGTGCAAATAAATAAATCTGAATTAAGAAATGACCTTCCGAATTCAGTATAAAAATCTCTTGTACGCGAAAAGAGATGAGGCTGGAAAACAGCTACGAGGCGACGACTCCAGCCTCCTCTTATGCCAGCGAGTGAGGCATTAATTTCTGTTGGATGATGTGCATAATCATCTATTACTAAAATTTCTTTGTTATACTTTGTTTCAAACCTGCGATAAACTCCGGTAAATGATTCAAGTGCTTTTTTAATTTTTGAGAATTCAATTCCTAATTCAGTTCCGATAGTTATTGCTACAAGAGAATTCTTAATGTTGTGTGCACCGGGAATTCTCAAACTGATCTTTCCGAGTTCTTTTCCTTTATAGACAACAGTGTAACTGCTTGAATATTCATTAAAACTAATATCTATAGCTCTTACATCAGCTTGCTGTGTTAGTCCGTAAGTAATTATTTTTTTATTAATCATCGGGATTATATCCTGCAAGGCAATTTCATCAAGACATAAAACCACAAAGCCGTAAAACGGAACTTTGTTTGCAAATTCAACAAATGCTGATTTAATGTCATTAAGATCTTTATATGTGTCCAAATGTTCTGATTCCAAAGTTGTAATAGCTGCAATACTTGGTGTGAGTTTTAAAAATGTTCTGTCAAATTCATCGGCTTCAACAACAATAAATTCACCTTGTCCAAGCCGGGCATTTGTTCCACCCAAGCCGCTTAATTTTCCACCAACAATTATTGTAGGATCAATCCCTCCTTCTGTGAGTACTAATCCAACCATTGATGTTGTTGTTGTTTTGCCATGAGTTCCGGCAATTCCAATTCCATTTTTCATTCTCATACATTCAGCAAGCATCTCAGCTCTTTTGATTACGGGAAT
>PFVB01000075.1 GCA_002790395.1 Ignavibacteriales bacterium CG_4_9_14_3_um_filter_34_10
CTAAAGGAAACGCTGATACTGAAAGATTTATCAGAACGTTCAAAGAAGAAATAATTTATCCCAATGAGTATGATTCATTAGAAGAAGCAAAAAAAACAGTTGAGGATTTTATAACTTTTTATAACTGGGATTATCCGCATTCTGCCCTTGGTTATTTAAGTCCAATTGATTTTGAAAAACAATTAACATATAAAAATGTCGTTTAATTTTTCTCCACACTTTTGTCCTAAATTTTCACTTGCTTTTGCGGGTGCATTACACAAACTTCTTCCGAAGTCAGCCAGTGTATTTATAAAATGCTGTTTTTAGAATTGCCCTTATGTCTTAGGCAAAGATAATTTTCCTTTATGACTTTTCAAAAAACAATTGATAAAATTTATAGTCATTATTCAAGCGATATACAAAATGTGTAATTTATTTTGAATTAAAGGATTATTGTGATGCACCTTTTTTGAAATATTAAGTTATAGAAATAAACTTTGCAAAAACATTACTTCAATATTTTTATCAATGAAGCTAAGGCGATATCGATTTCTTCATAAGAAATGACTAATGGCGGTAAAAGTCGCAAAACATTTTTCCCGGCTGATAAAGTTACCATTCCTTCCGACAGCAATTGATCAATGTATGGCTGAGGTTTATCAAATAATTCGATACCAATCATCAATCCAATCTGTCTGATTTCTTTGACCTTTGATAATTTGTGCTCAGAAATTTTATCAGCAAAATATTTCCCTTTTTGAGCAGCCTCTTCCCAAAGCCTTTTTTCAATAATAAAATCCAATGCAGCATTTCCCGCAGCACATGCAAGCGGATTGCCGCCAAATGTTGAACCATGTTTACCTTTATCAATCAAAATCTTATCAGAGCAAAGTATTGCACCCATTGGAAAACCTCCTGCAATTGATTTTGCGAGAGTCATAATATCTGCTTGGATATCAAAATGTTCGATAGCAAACAATTTTCCCGTTCTGCCAAATCCGGTTTGAATTTCATCAATAATTAATAATATATTTTTGTTGTCACATAATTTTCTCACTTGCTGAAAAAATTTTTTATCACCAATATTAATTCCGCCTTCACCCTGAACAGGTTCGAGTATTATCCCTGCAGTGTCATCATCAATCAACTCGGCAATAGCTTCATAATCATTAAACGGTGCAAATGAAAATCCATCTACTAACGGAGCAAAATCTGTTTTATAATCACTTTTATAAGTTGCACTTAAAGCTCCAAATGTTCTGCCATGAAAACTTTCTGTTGCAGCTATAAATTTTTTCTTTTTTGTAACAAATCGTGAGAATTTGATTGCCCCTTCAATTGCTTCTGAACCTGAATTTGTGAGGAATGCAGTTGTTAGATTTGATGGAGCTATTCCAATAAGTTTTTTAAGGAAAATAGATTTGGTATCATTGTAGAAATTATTAGAACAGGTAATCAGAGTTGTCGCTTGTTGCGAAATTGCATCAACAACTTTTTGATTGCAATGCCCAATATTTGCTACGCTGATACCGGCAGCCAAATCAATATATTCTTTGCCGTTATTATCCCATAAACGCGCACCTTTGCCTTTTATAAATACAACCTTCGATTTGGAGTAAACATTAATTTCATACTTGTCCTGAATATCAATATAATCAATCATTTGTTTTTCCTTGATTTGTCTTTTAAAAGAATTTGCTTCCAGTATGTAATTTGTCTGTCAACTTCAACAAATGAAGTGCTGCCCAACGATTTTTTATTTTTGATACTTGTTTTTGGGTTTAGTAAATCAAAAATGTCGTTTTCAAATTTGTCTGAAAACTTTTTGAATGTTTGTAATGATATTTCATTTAGTCTGATTTTTTGTGAAGTGCAATGTGCAACTATTTTTCCTGATATATTATGAGCTTTTCTGAAGGGGATATTTTTTTTGACAAGATAATCTGCAATATCAGTTGATAATGTTAAATCTCCGTTTAATTCTTTTTCAAATCTGCCTTTGGCAAAGGTTGTGTGATTGATGAGTTCTGTCATAACCTGAATCGATTCTGTAACTGTATCTATTGCGTTGAATAAATGAAATTTGTCTTCCTGCATGTCACGGTTATATGCTAATGGAAGGCTCTTCATTAAAGTTAATATTCCAATCAAAGCTCCATAAACTCTTCCTGTTTTACCTCTTATTAATTCGGCAATATCCGGATTTTTCTTCTGAGGCATTAAACTGCTTCCGGTTGCAAAGCTATCATCAAAAGAAGCAAAAGAAAATTCCTGCGAACTCCAAATAATTAATTCTTCACTCAACCTGCTTAAATGCATCATAACAATCGATAAATTACTTATTGTTTCAATAACTGAATCTCTGTCGCTGACTGCGTCAATGCTGTTAAACTGAATATCATCAAACTTCAATAATCGTGCGGCATATTTTCTGTCAATCGGCAATGATGTCCCTGCAAATGCAGAAGCACCAAGCGGAGAAAGATTAACTCTTGAAACTGAATCACTGAATCTTTCTTTATCTCTCTGAAGCATTTCAACATAAGCGAGCAAGTGATGTGAAAACAAAATTGGCTGAGCTCTTTGCAAATGAGTATAACCGGAAATAATTGTTCCATTGTAAAAGATTGCTTTTTTTAATAACGACTTTTGCAGCAGCGAAACTAATTTGAGATTTTTTTTTATTTCATTACGTAAAAAAAGTTTCTCATCAACAGCAATCTGATCGTTCCTGCTTCGTGCAGTATGAAGTTTCTTGCCGGTTTCTCCAATTTTCTTTATCAACCTTTCTTCAATAACTGAGTGAATATCTTCATTTCTCCAATCAATTTTCAATTTGCCAGATTTAATTTCATTTTTGATTTCTGATAATCCTTCGACAATTTCACTGCTGTCAATTTTCGATATAATTTTTTGTTTAGAAAGCATTTTAACATGCGCAATGCTTGCTTCAATATCTTCACTAAATAATCTTTTGTCAATTTCAATCGACGAAGAAAATTTTAAGGCTGATGAAGATAATTTTTTATTAAACCTGCTATCCCATATTGCCATATTAAACCAGAGCAGTTTTTTCATTGGAAGACTTTTGCTCAACACGGTGAATGGTTTTATATGGTAATCCAAAAATCTTTATAAAACCTTCAGAAGCGCTGTGATCGAATTGATCTGCTGCTGTGTATGTTGCAAGTTCCGGATCATAAAGCGAGAAAATTGATTTTCTGCCGGAAATTCGAACTGTCCCTTTGTAAAGTTTTAATTTTACCAACCCGGTTACTTTTTCCTGAGTTTTATCAACAAAAGATTCCAATGCCTCTCGCAGCGGACTAAACCATAATCCATTGTAAATCAACGAAGCATATTCATTTGCAATTAATGATTTATAATGCATAACAGATTTTTCAAGTGTAATTCGTTCCAATTCCTGATGAGCAAAATGCAGAATTGTTGCTGCAGGTGCTTCATAAACTTCACGGGATTTTATTCCAACCAGTCTGTTTTCTATCATATCAATTCTGCCAATTGCATTTCTTCCACCGATTTCATTCAATAGATTTAATAATGATACACCGTCCATATCTTTTTCATTAACAGAAACAGGAATTCCTTTTTCAAAATATACCGAAACACATTCAGTTTCATCCGGTGCATTTTCAGGCGAAGTGGTTCGTAAATATGCATCTTCTGGCGGCTCTGCCATTGGATCTTCTAATACTCCGCATTCTATAGCTGTTCCCCAAATATTTTCATCAATCGAATAAGGATTATCTTTTGAAACAGAAATAGGGATATTATTTTTGATTGCATAATCAATTTCCTGCTCGCGAGATTTAAACTCCCATGTTCTGAGAGGAGCTAAACATTTTATATCAGGATTTAAGGCACCAACCGAGACTTCAAACCGAACTTGATCATTTCCTTTTCCCGTGCAACCATGAGCAACAAAAGTTGCATTTTCTTTTTCAGCTACTTCTACAAGGGCTTTGGCTAATAATGGTCTTCCAATTGCTGTAGCCATTGGATAAGTTCCTTCATACAAAGCTCCGGCTTTCAGAGAAGGAAAAACAAAATCCTCAACAAACTTTTTTGTTAAATCCTTAACATAAACTTTTGAAGCGCCGGATTTTATTGCTTTTTCTTCAAGTCCATTTAATTCTTTGGTCTGTCCTAAATTACCGGTTAAAGTAATAATATCAGCATCATAATTATTCTTTAACCATTTTACCATTACAGAAGTATCAAGTCCTCCTGAATACGCTACAACTATTTTTTGTTTTTTCATTTTATTTTATTCCCAATAAAGTTTTCAATTCATTTACTAATTTTATTATTGTTGTCCCTGATTTTGGAACAACTATTATTGTATCATCGCCGGCGATAGTGCCTAAAATTTCATTTGAATTTTGCCGGTCAATAAATAATGCCACTCCCTGTGCGCGTCCGGTATATGTTTTTATTACAATTAAACTTTCATTTGAGTCAATTGAAATTACCTCTTCTGCAATTCTGTATTGGAAAGCATTTTTATTCTCATCCGGAGAGATTCGATAAACATTTCCGTTTGGGCTAGGAACTCTAACTACACCGAGTTCGAAAAGGTCTCTTGACAGAGTTGCCTGTGTAACAGTTATTTTATTTTGCTTCAAAAGTTTGGCAAGCTGTGTCTGATTGTAAATGTCATCTGATGATATTAAATGTTTTATTAGCGAATGTCTCTTTTGAATTTCTTCGTTTTTTTTATGCATATTATCTCCGATTATTTAATAGTCATTTACTAACTCAGTTCCGATTCCTTCACTTGTAAAAATTTCAAGAAGTAATGCATGTGGAACTCTTCCGTCAATTATATGAACTTTTTGCACTCCAAGTGAAAGAGCTCCCAACGCAGAATTTACTTTTGGAATCATTCCACCTGATATAAATTTATTTGAAATCATTTTCTGCACTTCAGATTTGGATAAATGAGAAATTAATTTGCTTTCTAACTTTACTCCTTCGACATCTGTAAGATAAACTAATTTCACAGCATTTAACGAAGTAGCTATATTTCCTGCAGCAATATCAGCATTAATATTATAAACAACCCCCATATCATCAACTCCCAATGGAGCAATTACAGGTAAATATCCGTTTTGCAATAAATTATTTATTAAACCGGAATTTATATCAACAATTTCGCCCACTAATCCAAGGTCATGTTCATTAAATTTCTTTGCTTTTATTAATTCAGCATCAATTCCACTAATTCCAACAGCACGTCCCCCATTAATATTAATTCTCCTGACAATATCTTTATTAATCAACCCTGCAAGAGTCATCTGTACAACATCGCGTGTTGACTCATCGGTATATCTTTGACCATTAATAAACTTTGTTTCTATTTTCAGTTTTTTTGACAAACCCGTAATCTCTTTTCCACCACCATGTACAATAACTATATTGATCCCGATTTTTCTTAATAATGTTACATCCTGTGAAATCATTTCTTTTAATGATTCCACTTCCATTACAGCACCACCATATTTAATTACAAAAGTAGTATTTTCAAACTGTTGTATGTAAGGCAATGCTTCAACTAAAACATCTTCTTTTCTGTAATTTGGATTTGTCATGATCTGTAACTTCCGTTTATTTCAACATATTTTTCTGAAAAGTCGCAAGTCCAGCAAGTTGCATTTCCATATCCATTGTTTAATTTTATTAGAAGATTGATTTCATCAGGCTTAAGTGTCTCATTGGCTTTTTCAGCAGGCAAACAGACACTAAAATTTTCTTTAAGAATTTGCACGCCATTTATTATTATTTCAAATTTTTCAGGGTTAAATTCAATTCCCGAATATCCGACAGCAGCAATTATTCTTCCCCAGTTTGCATCTTCTCCATGAATAGCTGTTTTAACTAAAGGAGAAAGAGCGATTGTTTTTGCAGCCTGATATGCTTCTTCGTTATTTAATGCACCTTCAACGTTTATTTCAATTAATTTTGTTGCACCTTCACCATCCTTAACTATATCAACTGAAAGTTCCTTTAAAACTTCCAAAAGATGATTATAAAATAAATTAAAAGATTCTGAATTGTCTGTTATTAATTTGCCTTGCGATAAACCATTTGCCAATCCTAAAACCATATCATTTGTGCTTGTGTCTCCATCTACAACAATTCTGTTAAAAGTTTTGTCGACTACACTTTTCATGGCATTTTGAAAAGTTGGCTGCTCAATTTTTGCATCTGTAGTTATAAAAGCTAACATTGTTGCCATGTTGGGATGAATCATTCCTGAGCCTTTGGCAATACCACCAATTGTAATTTCAACACCATCATCAAAATATTTTACAGAGGTTGACTTAATAAATGTATCGGTGGTCATAATTGCTTCTGCTGCGGATTGATTGTCTTCCGAAGAAAGGTTCTCTTTAATATTATTAATGCCATTCAGAATTTTTTCAACAGGCAATTGCTCACCGATAACACCTGTTGAAGAAACAAATACCTGTTCAGGTTTAATATTTAATACTTTGGCAGTTTGATTTGCAGTTGCAAATGCATTTTTTAATCCTTGCTCTCCTGTACATGCATTCGCATTTCCACTGTTGACAATAATTGCATGAAAATTTTTGCCTTTTGATAAATGTTCTTTACATAATATCACCGGAGCTGCTTTCACCTTATTAAGAGTAAAAACGCCCGCTGCAGTAGCCGGAGTTCCTGAATATATTAACGCAAGATCTTTCTTCCTTTTCTTTAGACCAATGTGAATTCCTGCAGCTAAAAAACCTTTGGGCGCAGTTACTCCCGAATTTAATTTTACTGATTTGTTTTGCATGGTAATATTCCCGTTTCTTCAGGTAAATTATAAATTATGTTCATATTCTGAATTGCTTGTCCTGCAGCCCCTTTTATAAGATTGTCGATAGTTGATATCACAGTTAAATTATTGTCCGATAAATTATAACCAATATCACAGAAATTTGTGTTAACAACGTTTTTTAATTCAGGTATTTCATCTTTCAATAGCCTGATGAATCTTTTTGACGAATATTTATTCATAAAGGATTCATTAATATCATTCAATGTCACACCGGCTTTAATTCGAGTCTGTATTGTTGTATAAATTCCTTTAGTAATTGGTAATAAATGAGGAACAAAAGAAAAAGAAATGTTTTCGCCTGTGTAATCAAATGCATACTGCCTTATTTCCGGTATATGTTGGTGCACTCCTATCTTATAAGCTTTAACACTTTCATTTACTTCAGAAAACATAAGTGATTTAGACAAAGATTTTCCTGCACCGGAAGTTCCACTGTAGGAAGAAACAGAAACAAATTCTGTCATAATTAATTTACTTTTCAGCAAAGGGAGAAGAGCCAATAAAACAGAAGTGGGATAGCATCCGGGGTTCACAACTAACTTAGCAGATTTGATATTTTCATAATTCCATTCTGGCAGCCCATAAACAGAAAGCGGAAGCAATGCCTTCTCTGTATGTTCTTGTTTGTAATATTTTGCGTATTCATCACTGCTTCTAAGTCTGAAATCTCCGCCAAGATCAATGGCAATTATATTATGATTTAATATTTCTTTCATAATCGGCATTGACTGTCCTGACGGAAGGGCAATAAAAATACAATCCAAACCATTCAGGGATTTCTGATCGTAGATTTCAATCTCTTTAGTAAAAACATTTTTTAAGTATGGATAAATATTTTCTAACTTTTTACCCGCAGAAGCAACTCCAAATATATTTTTAATAGTCACTTCGGGATGATTTAACAGAAGTTTAATTAATTCAAAACCACTGTATCCTGAAGCGCCTATAACTCCAACTTTGATCATTTTTGATAATTTCCTTTATTGAATGCATAATTATACATAATTTTGTATATATATGCAAAATTAATTAAACTGTTTTTATCAAAAAAAAAGCGGCTGATTGCCCTACTGTCTAAAATGACTCAGGTTTGATTTTCGGATAAGTATGAAGATTTAATACCTCAGTTAAGGCGATGTCATTGGTAATAATAACAAGTTTGTTTAGCAGATATTTAGTTAATGATACTATAAACAGAATAGCGGCAATTTATGATTTGCTTCGTTTGGGCTCTGAAGATTTTGCTCAGTTCCTTCATTTTAAAGGTTTTAATGTAAACGGATATATTGCTACC
>PFVB01000166.1 GCA_002790395.1 Ignavibacteriales bacterium CG_4_9_14_3_um_filter_34_10
GCTTTTTAAAGTATTATTAAAAATAGCAGATATTTATGCATACATTTTGATAATATCATTAAGTACAGCAAGTTCCTATTTGTTAATAATTAGTACGTCCGTAAATTCTTATTATTTTTATTCAATCTCGGTCATAGTTTTTCTGCTGTTAATTTCCATATCATATAATTGGCATTTTGTTCATCAGATATTGAGTGTAGTCTATTCAATAGTGATTTTTGCAGTTGCTGCAAAGCTAAATCCCGAATACTATAATTTTATTCTCCAGCATTCCTCGGAAAGTATTTTTTATGCAATGATTTTAGGTTCATCCATTATAATAAGTGCAGTCAGTTATTTATTAACCGTATTCGGCAAAAAAGAAATTTCAAACGAAATTATTAAAGAAACGGAAAATGAAAATTTAGGAGTCTTTAAAGAGGTTTTTGAAAATTTATCAGATGGATTATTTAGAAGTACAGTTGCAGGTAAAATCATTCTTGTGAACCCTTCTCTTGTGAAGATACTTGGATATAATAATTCAGAAGAAATTTATAATTTGGATATTGCCAGAGATTTATATGTTGACGAAGAAGAACGAGAAAAATTAATCGAGATATTAACAGCACAAAAAAAGGTCAAAAATTATCGCATCAAACTAAAGAGAAAAGATTCATCTCAGATAATTGTTAAAATAAATGAACGATTAATTGTTGACAAAAAAGAACAGCCTATGTTTATTGAGGGTTCCATTCAAGATATTACACAGCAAGCTATTGCCGAAGAAGAAAAAATTCAGCAGTTGGAAGAATTAAAGAGTGAAAAAATAAAGGCTGTAAAAGATGTTAATGCCGCAGTTTACACAAGCAATGTAAAGGCACAATTTTTAGCTTCAATGTCGCATGAAATTAAAACTCCTATTAATTCAATAATTGGATTCTTGACGTTAATTGAAAAGAAAATGTTTGACTCGGAGGAAGAACTTCAGGAATTTTCTCAAAATGCAAAAACAGCCGCAGATTCACTTTTGGATATCATCAACAATGTTCTTGATATTTCAAGAATTGAAGCCGGTAAAATGGAGCTTGATGACGCAGAATTTAATTTCAGGAATGAAATTCAAAAAGCTACGGCAATTATTACTCCACAAGTATCAAGTAAAAAATTAATCCTTACTGTTGAGATTGATCCGCAAATTCCCATTGTTGTTTTTGGGGATGAAGTTCGTTTCAGACAAGTTGTGTTAAATATTCTGAGCAACTCTGTGAAATACACAGACCGTGGTGAAATTATTTTAAGAGTATCTATTTTAAAAATTACTCAAGCCACGATTAAAATAAAGACTTCAATAATTGATACAGGTCGAGGAATACCAAAAGATAAACTCTCTCTGATTTTTAAACCGTATACACAAGTGAAGCAAAAAAAATGGACAGAAAAAGATGGAAGCGGTTTGGGTTTGATGATTTCAAAGCAACTTGTGGAATTAATGGGTGGAGAAATACAAATCATCAGTGAAACTGGAATTGGAACAACGGTCGAATTTACTACTGTACTGAAACTTCAAAAACAATTTGAAATGCAGTCCCAATCAAAATTAAATGCAGTTGGATTAGCCTCAAATAATCAAGAAGTTTCATCCGTCTTGAACGAAACAAATAATGTTGAAACCACTGAAACAGTTGTAAAGAAAGTGATTTCTGAGGAAGAAATTCCATCGCAAAAAAACGATCAATCAATTAATCAAATAAAGCCAAAAATCGGTAAAAGAATTCTTCTTGTTGAGGATAATCCGATTAGCCAAAAAGTGGAGAAAAAACTTTTATCTGATATCGGCTACGATGTTGAACCTGTCTCAAGTGCTTATGATGCAATTGAAGCTATCAAAACAAATATTTTTGATTTGGTTCTGATGGATATTGAAATGCCGGATATGGATGGATTAACAGCAACACAAAAAATTCGTTCACTTGAAACACCGGTAAATAAAATACCGATTATAGCTGTCACCGCTCACTCAAGTATGAAAGACAGGGAGAAATGTCTTGCAGCCGGAATGGATGATTACATCGCCAAACCAATAAATATAAATTTTATGAAAATCATAATTGACCAGTGGCTGAACAAGTAAAATTATAATTTCTTTTTATATTCTTGCTCTGGTAAGACAGTAATAAAACTATCAATACCATCAATTTCAGATTCACCTTCGTAATAAGCTTTTTCTAAAAACAGTCCAGATGGTGGCGCAGTAAATTTTGCAATATCAGTTGACGAGATTTTCAAAAAATTTTTAATATCCTTAATCGAAAAATTGCCTCTGCCGGTTTCCACAAGAACGCCGATAATTCTTCTTACCATTTTCCATAAAAAATGAGAACCAATGATTCGAATGACAATTAAATCCCCCCGTACTGTAATGGAAACGTCACTGATTAAAACTTTTTGTGATTTTCCTGAGATGTCATCGTTTGAGAATGAACTGAAATCATGCATTCCGATAAATTCATTGCAGGCTTTTTTCATTATTTCTACATCAAGTTTGTCTTTTATCCACCAAACAAAATTTTTACCAAACGCTGTTCTTCGCTTTGATATTTGATAAATATAACTTCTCTTTTCTGCATGATGACGGGCATGAAAATTTGGTTTGGCTTTTTCAACAGAAATAATATTTATATCATATGGCAGCAAATCATTAATCTTCATCCGAATCATTTCCGGCGAAAAGTTAGTATTGATTTCAAGATGGGCAACCTGACATAAAGCATGAACACCCGAGTCGGTCCGTCCCGATCCGTAAAATTCATATTCCTTATTCTTGAAAATCGTTTTCAAAGCCTCATCAATCTTGCCTTGAATTGTTTTTGCGTTTTTCTGAATTTGCCAGCCGCTGTAACGCGTCCCTTCATACTCAATATAAAATTTAAATCTTGCCATATCAACTCATCTTTTTTAATTAATTATTGGGAGCTCAATTGTGAAAGAACTCCCAATTCCTATCTTGCTTTTGGCTTCAATTTTCCCTCTGTGTGATTGGACAATTTTTTTGACGATCCACATTCCCAAACCCGAACTTTTTTCGTTCCCTGTCGGCTTGGGACTTAATTTGGCACCCTTCTCAAAAATTAAGGGAAGCTCTTTTTCAGAAATGCCAACTCCATTATCTGAAATTTCTATATAAAAATTTTTCTCAGTCATAAAAGTTCTGATTGAAACATCGGTTTCGGCTGGAGAATATTTGATTGAGTTATTCACCAAGTTGTCAATTGCTTCTTTTAATTTTAATGGATCAAGTTTGAATTTAGGAAGTGATTTTGAACTGTTATTTATCAGGCGGATTTTTTTCTTTTTTGCATAAGCAGAATTAATTGTTATAACTGTATCAACAATATCCTGCAAAGACGACATCTCAAAAATATATTCATCATCAAAATTCTCTTTTGCAAATGTTTCTGATATGCTTTGTACAAGTTCAACAATATTTTCCGAAGAAGCTACAATTGATTCCATAATTTCCTGCTGTTCGGTGGCTGTTAAATCGTAGGATTCCAGTAACTCAACAAGTCCGTGAATTGCATTTGCAGGGTTTTTAATATCATGAAATTTAATTGCAAGAATTTCATCCTTTTGTTTTTGCAAATCTTCAAGCTGAACTTTTTTTGCCGTTAAAGATTCCTTTTGTTCAATTAGACTCACGTTTGCATCTTCAAGTTTTTCTATTGTCTTGTTCAATTCGTTTATGATTTTTTTGTAATGTTTAATTTCGTTATTCTTCCTGCCGATTTCCAATTTGAAATTTGCAAGTGCTGATTTCAATTCATCAATTTCATTGGTAATTGGCGTATTTGTTTGTTGGATCGAATTTTTAGATTTAAGCTTGACTAATAATACAACCACAAATAAAAGTAATATTAAACTTAATGATGCAAAAACAATTTCTATTATGGAATAATTGTTTTCAGCAGCGATCTGTTTTTCAGTTTCAAAAGGAACGTCGACATATAAAATTACTTCAGCAGGAACTGCTTCATATTCATTCCCAATGAAAGCCTGCACTTTGAGTTTATAAATTCCTTTCAATAAAGGATTGATCTCAAAAGTGTTTGTCGAAAGGCTGTCAGCTATGTTTTTGTCATTCAGGAATATTCTGTACAGAACAATTCCTTTGTCTTCAAAATTTTCACTATTGAAAAATATTTTTAATTTTTGATTCACTGCAACGCTAATCTTTCCTTCCGAAAAATTAGTAACTGAATTTTTGCCGTAATCGATTCTTTCAATAATTGTTTGACTAATTGCTCCCCAAATATTTGTGGAAACGAAGAGAAAATACAATACAATTGAAATTCTTTTGATGTTAATATTTAAATTTTGCATAGCCTTAGTTAGATGTTGATTAATATACCATTAGAATCATCGAAAAATAGTCATACTTTCTTTATAGGCAATAAATAATAAGATAAAAAATGCGTAATTTTTCACTAATAAAAATTACTTATAATAAATTGAATACAGCGAAAACACAAAATACATTAAAAAAAAGTCTGCTTTTTCCGGCAATATTTGTGCTGACTTTGTGGGGCATTAAATTGATTGAAATTATCTTTAGTGTGAACCTCACTCGGTATGGAATTATTCCCAATAAAATTTCAGGATTGATTGGATTGTTGTTTTTCCCATTGCTGCATAGTGATTTCGGTCATTTAATTTCGAATTCAATCCCGCTGCTAATTTTGGGAATTGCAATAAATTATTTCTACCCGTTGAGCTCAAAGAAAATATGGTTTTTAATGTACATAATTCCCGGGCTGTTCGTTTGGTTTTTTGGTCGAAATGGAATTCACATAGGAGCAAGCGGAATTGTATATGGACTTTGGTCATTTATTTTTTTTAGCGGGGTAATCAGGCGTGATAGAAGGGCAATTGCACTAGCATTACTTGCACTTTTTATTTATGGTGGATTAATAATCGGAATTTTTCCGATTAAAAAAGGTGTTTCATGGGAAGGGCATTTTGCCGGGTTTTTTGCGGGGATTGTTTTTGCTTTTTTATTCAGGAACAAGGATAAATATCAGCAGTATGAGTGGGAAAGTGAACCAAAGACAGAAGAAAAACCGGAAATATCGTATGATAAAAATTTTGAAGATGATGAGACAGGAAAATGAAGCTTGTAATTGATGAAAATATTGTTTTTGCAAAAGAAGCGTTTTCAGAGTTTGGTGAAATCAAATTAATTCCTGGAAGAGAAATGAAAAATTCTGATTTGCATGATACTGATATTTTGATAGTTCGCTCAGTAACTAATGTTAATAGGGATTTATTGAACAGCAGCCGTGTCAGATTTGTCGGAACGGCAACAATCGGGACTGACCATCTTGATGAAAATTATCTGAAAGAAAACGGAATGTTTTTCTGCTCAGCTGAAGGTTGTAATTCAATGTCAGTTGCCGAGTATGTTTTTGCTGGAATTTTTAGTTTGACAAAAAAACATAAATTTAATCTGACAGATAAATCTATTGGAATTATTGGTTTAGGTAATGTTGGTTCAAAAGTAAAAAAGATTGCCGAGGCAGTCGGCTTAACTGTTTTTCAAAATGATCCGCCACGGCAGAAGAAAGAGAATCTAAAAGGTTTTGTATCACTCAACGAAGCTTTGAATTGTGATATTGTTACTTTTCACGTACCGTTAAATGAGAGCGGAGAAGATTGCACATACAAATTGTTGAATGAAAATAACCTCGGCAGAATTAAAGCAGGTTCAATTTTGATAAATACATCAAGAGGAAGTGTTGTAGATAATGCTTCGCTGAAGAAAAGGCTAATGACTCATAAAGATATTTTTACAATTCTTGATGTCTGGGAAAACGAGCCCGATTTTGATCTGGAGTTGCTTCATCTTGTTGATTTCGGAACGCCGCATATCGCAGGATATTCATTTGAAGGCAAAGTGAACGGAACAAAAACTATTTATGATAAATTGTGTGAATACCTGCAGCGATCTGTTTTATGGAGACCAAAAACTGAGAAGCCTAATGAAAATAAAATTTTCTGGGATGAAAATAAATCAGTCCAAAATAATCTTGAAGAAATTTTTCCGCTTGTATATTCAATTCAATCTGATGATAATAATCTGAGAAAGTATAATTTGCAAGAATCAATGAGTCATTCTCAGTACTTTGATTATTTACGAAAATCTTATCCGAGACGAAGAGAATTTTCTGCTTATAGAGTCAGTGGAAACAAAATTAGTACTGATGTAATTAAAGTTCTGCAATCTTTGAATGTTGAATTAAACAATAACACCAAATGAAAACAAAACTGATATTCATACTGATTTTTGCAAACTTAATTATCTTCGCACAAACAAAAGATGGTTTCCAAATTGCACGATTGAAATACAGTGGCGGCGGTGATTGGTACAACGATCCTTCTGCAGAAGTGAATTTACTTAAGTTTGTTCAGGATAATACAAGTGTAAAAGTAAACCCTGAATATGTTTTTGTTGATGTTTCCACATCTGATATTTTTCAGTATCCTTTCTTGTTTATGACAGGACACGGCACGGTTTTATTTTCGGATTCGGATGCAGAACGATTAAGATTATTTCTTGAAAATGGCGGGTTTCTTTATGTGGATGATGATTACGGTTTAGATAAATCATTCCGAAAAGAAATTAAAAAAGTTTTTCCTGAAAAAGAATTGGTGGAATTGCCATTTAATTATCCAATTTATAATATTTTGTATCCCTTTCCTTATGGTGTGCCAAAAATTCATGAGCATGATAACAAGCCACCGCAGGGATTCGGAATTTTTATCGATAAAAGGCTGGCGGTATATTATACGTATGAATCAAATCCAAGCGACGGTTGGGTGGACGGAAATGTTCATAATGATCCGGAAGAGAAAAGGATTGAAGCATTAAAATTTGGGACAAATATAGTTTTATTTTCAATTACGCAATGAATAAAGAAATCACAAAAATAGAGTTAATAAAAACCCAACTTAAAGAACTTTATCGCAAAAATTTAATGCGGAAAGGTTCTGAAGGAATAATTATTCTTGTGGGAATTGTGTTTTTGGTTAATCTGTTTTTATCACTCCTTGAAATTGCAGGACTGAATTCTTCACTTAACCGGATAATTCTTTTTTATTCGGGGATTATAATTATCGGTTCATTTTTTGTTTGGATTGTCTTTCTGCCTTTGCTGAGAATATTCTTTCACGTTTCAGATTATGAAATACTAAGTCTCACAAAATTAATTGGCACCACGTTCAAAGAAATTAAAGATGAATTACAAAACGCGGTTGAATTGGATCGCGAAAAAAGCAAAGGGATTTTCAGCGAAGAATTAATTGAGGCAAACATACATTCGGTGTATTCAAAGTTTTGCAAATTAAATCTCAATAATTGTATTGATTATTCAAGGCTGAAAAATTTAACAAAACTTGTTACCGGATTTGTTGTAATTAATATACTTCTCTTTATTACCATTCCTCAATTAGGCTGGGCTACATTCAGAATCATTAATTATCAGAAGGAATTTGCTTTAGCTCCGGATATTATGTTTGAAATTTCTCCCGGCGATACTGTTATCACAAAAGGGACAGGGTTAAAGATCAGGATATCAGTTTACGGTGACATTCCCGACTTAATCGATCTGCAAACCAAATTTGAAGGCAGCACAAAATATTCGTCGAGGAGGATTTTTAGAAATAAAGATGGGTACTTCATTTTAAAATTTGAAAAAGTCAGGACTCCATTTGATTATAAAATTAAGGTCGGCAAATTCTTAAGCCGACGCTATACTATAAAAATTATTGATAGACCAATTATAACGAGTTTGCGGATTAAAATATCGCCGCCGCCTTACAGTAAAGTATCAGAGAGTGAACAAATTGATAATGGTAATA
>PFVB01000113.1:0-14091 GCA_002790395.1 Ignavibacteriales bacterium CG_4_9_14_3_um_filter_34_10
CAACTCTTATCTCAGATCCAATTTTACCGCCATATATTAAACCATCTTCAAAAATAGCAGTAATCGAAGCATTTCTACCGCCGGGCCAATAAAAGCCACTTCCATCAGTACGAGGATCATGTGAACCATCTCCATTGTTAGAAACCCACATGAAAACCTGATTAATGGAAATAAAATCATAATCATCATTCCCGTTGACTTTCTTGAGGTCATTCTGATCTCCTTTCTTGCCAAAGAAACCTAATGAGATTATCCCAAGAATTACAAACAAAGGAATAATGTATTTTATATTTCTAAACATTGTATTTCTCCAATCTAATTAATAATCTTTCATAGGTATTAATAATTAATTTTAACACCCAAACGAATTTGACGCGGAGTACCAAAATTCCCCGAAGCATAATTCAGAGCTCTGTATAATTTTGCATAAGTATCAGCATATTTCTGCCCGTAATTAAGCTTATAGGTATTATACTGAGACTGACCAGCATCACTGCTTAGGTAACCGTTATCATAAGCATCACCGGTATTGTTAAATACGCTAACAACATTTTGTTTGTTAAGCAGATTAACAATCCATAGATAAACATTAAGTGAAATCGGTCCTAACGAGAATGATTTGTCAATTCGTGCGTCAATTTGATATGTCCAAGGTGTTGTTGAATTATTCAAAGGCTCAAGAGGAGTTCGTGCATTTGCATATCCTTCCCATCGTGTGTAGTTAAAACCACTTGCAAATGAGAATAAAAAGTTCATGCCGAAATCAGATAAAAATTTACTTCCAAATAATTCCGGACCATCATCTTTTCCAAAACGATAATCTAAATTTATATTGCCTTTATGGGCTTGGTTAAAATCCAAAGGTGTAACTTGCTGTGGAAAATAAGGAGTTCCAGTAGGTGACTGCCAAATTGTTCTGAATGCAGTTGAAGGATTAGAACCTGTTCCCTGAGCGTCAGAATAAGTATAATCTACTGTAGCGCTTATTCTATCTGTTCTTCGCAGATCTAATTTAACTTCAATACCTTTTGTTGTTGAAAAATCTCCGTTAACCCAAGCATAATATTGTTTGTGTTCAGCATCTGCATCTGCAAAAATCGAACGGATTTGAACTTGATCTTTAATATCTTTATAAAATCCTGTTAAATCGAATGCAAATGATTCACCCAATTGTTGTTTGAAACCGATTTCATATTGTGTGGTTCTTTCAGGGCGAACTCCAAATCCAACCGGAGTCTGAATAGCCAATCCACCTTTAATGTTATCAGCTACAACTGAGTAACCTTGGTAAACATCTCTTAACCTACTCTGCTGAATGAATTTACCATACTGAGCATGGAATACAGTTCTGTCAGTAACAGGAAATGAAACACCAATACGCGGACTTACAAAATCGATCGGTTTTAATGTTTCAAGACTATTCTGATCGATTTCACCTGCATCATTGAAATCAATATTGCTTGGATTTTTAAATACTTCACCGTCAATATCAATATAATCATATCTGAATCCAATATTAAAAACCAAGTCAGAATATTCCATTTTGTCCTGAATATAAAAAGCTGCAAAGACAGGGTTCTTTGCTGCATCTAAACCTTTATCTGATTCATTTCCATAAACATCATAGCCATAATTATCGAGACGGCTATAAACATCATTTACACTACCGTCAGCAACAGCTCTGGCTAAATTAGATACTGCGAAAGCATTACCGCCAAGTGCATATCTTCTGATAGTATGTGTTGTATATTCAACTCCTGTTTTAAACTCGTGGTTTTTACCAAGTTGATACAAGAAATTAAATTTTCCACCGATAGTAGAATATTTTCTTTTTTCATATCCGCTCAGCCATTCGTTCTGATTGTAAAAGTCGAAACCATAAAGCTTTGTATGTGCGAAATTGTCACTGTCACCCTGTAAATTTCTTCCAATTTTTGCATTTGCTATTGAATCGCCATAAGCAGCAACATTATGTTTGAAATAAGGATCCATGAAAAATTCAAGGTCACTATAATAATTTACAATTACATCATAAAATGCATTAGCAGCCAAAACATGAGTGGCTTTCAAACTACCTGAAATTCTTTCATATTCAGTTAGCCGAGCACTTTTTTGCGCAGCAAAAGCAGCAATACCAGCTCCGCCTCTGCTCCAACCGCCAACATAATTTGCATTTACTCTGAAAGTCAGTGGATTTAAATCAAACGTAAGATTTCCTTGCAACTGAGTAGATGTTCGTGGAGCGTTAATCCGATATCCATCCGGATAATTAAAATCAAGAGTGTCGGAATTTGCGCCTAGCGCTGGATCAAAAACATTGTCCATTTGCAATCCGCGGTAGAAAGCTGCACCGGATCTTTGGAATATATTATTCGCAGCAAAGAAAAATTTCAAATCTTTGTAGCCAGGAATTACAGGACCGCCAATTGTTAATGCATACTCAGAATAACCATAAGAATATGTATCAAGGAACTTATTGCCAACACCAACAAAATTGTCTGTAATGGCTTCCCCCGTAATTTGATAATTGTCTCTACCTGTTCTGGTTTGTGTACTAATTATACCACCATTAGCACCACCAAATTCTGCTGAGTAACCACCGGCTTGAACCTGAATTTCCTCAATTGCATTGTTAATTACACCCGAAGTCGAACCGCCAAAAACAGGATCTGTTACCAACACTCCATCAACATAAAAAGCAACTCCATCCGATCTGCTTCCACGTACAAATATATTTCCACCTTGTTCAACAACACCTGCAGAAGTGGCAACAATAGCGTTTACACCTCTGATAGGCAAGTTCTCAATATCTTCTGCCTTTTTAATATCTGTTGAGTTTGTAATATTTTTGTTGATTAAAGGCTTTGGTGCTTGTACTACAATCACATCCGTAGTAAATTCTTCTGTTTGTAAGCCAAAATTGACTTCTGTAGTTAAATTCACATAAACTTTAATATTTTGACTTACTTGCTCTCTGTACCCAATATATCTTGCTTTAATATTGTAAGTACCTGGCGTTATGTTCAAAATAATAAATTCACCTTTAACGTCTGTAGCAGCACCATAATTAGTACCAACAATCTGCACGTTGGCACCAATCAGACCTTCACCGGTCTGGGCATCGACTACTTTACCAAAGATTTTACCTGCCTGGGCAAAAGCCAAAGAAGGCAAAAGAGCTATGGTAATAAATAAAAGAAATTTTATAGATTTATTCATATCTCTATCCCCTTAAATTATTCTATTTAGATCTTGCCGTTTGTGGAACAATTTCGTTAACTATAGCAGAAACACTTGTCAAATCGCCACTGATAAAAACATAATTTCTCTTTCCTTCTTTAAAATCATAGCTAATCGTATCGTTAACGGCACTTTTGTCAGTTAAAGATGGGATAATCTTTACAATACCTTTTGGGACTGTGATTGAAGTTTTATCTAACAAAGCTGCTAAAGTTCTAGTAAAAGAAGTATCGCCATATTCAACTTTAACTGCAGCACTTGCTGTAAGAGAATCGAGCGGAGTTAAATTAACTGTATTAATTAAAACGATCCCTGTTTTACCACTTTCTTTTGCTACTCCATCATTCAAATAAGTTTTTCCATCAGTAAAACTTTTAACTTTAACTGAATTTGATTTTGCATTTGTTGGATCAACATATCCTGAGAAGACAACCGTGGCTTCTTCATAAGAAATTGTTGTAATCGGACGAGAATATATAGTATCGCCATTTGCAGCAAGTAATACATATTTTCTTGAGCCGGAGGTTAAATCAAAATAATTTGTCACGCTATTAGCGGTTAAATTATTATTAATAACATTTCCATCTATTACTAACTTAACTGCAGAATTAGTGAAATTGGCAACTCGGACTGTTGTGAATGGAACTTTTACGGGGGCAATTTCAGGTTCATTTAAGCAGCTATAAAACGTGAATGCAATCATAATAAATGGAATAATTTGCTTTAAAGTTTTAAACATTACATTTACCTCACAAATTATTAATTAATTAAAAATAGTTTATTTACCTTGAGGTAAATCATCTATAATCAGATAATTAGCTTCTATATTTACAAAAAAAAAGACTGCCTGCTTTTCAGCAAGCAGTCTAATAATTAAATTATTTCAATAACATCATTTTCTTAGTACTTGTAAAGTTACCGGCAGTTAATGAGTAGAAATAAACTCCTGAAGGTAAGTTGGTAGCGTTGAAATTCAATTCATAACGACCAACATTCTTTACTGTATTAACCAAAGTAGCAACTTCCTGTCCCAAGAGATTGTAAACTTTCAAAGTCACATTGCTCTTTGAAGGAACAGCATAAACTATTTTAGTTGAAGGGTTAAAAGGATTTGGATAGTTCTGAGCTAAGTCAAATCTTGTTGGAACCTGTTCGTTTTCAACTGCAGTAGCATTAGCACCAAACCATTCAACTGCCTGATACTGAATTGAAACTGTTGAATCACCCCACCAAATATATGCAGGATTTTGTGTATCAACACCAAGTGGATCAAATGTAAAGAATACAGTTTTGTTTCCGTTTGCAGTAACATTATGAGCTGCAGAAGCTACTTCCTGAACAGCTGTTGCACCACCAATACCGCGTGTTTCAACTTTGAGGTCTACATTACCTGCGTCAACAACTTCAAATCCGTCCATCCAGTTTGATGAAGCACCCAATTCATAAATCGGATCGTAAACAATTGAGTCTGAAGAAGCATTAGCAAAATCTGTTGCTAACTTTCCGCCTAACAAACTTCCGGTAACTGTGATCAACTTTGATGATAATTCCTGTCCGGCTCCATCATAAGTAATGTCATTATAGCTGTGAGCAAGACCAAGTACGTCATGCTCAAAAGTACCTGCTACATAATCTTGATCTGTATATCCATTATCTGCACCAAGCCATTCCTCACCTGATAACAAATAATTTCTGTCTTTATTGGCAGCTAACCAAGCACCAACAACTTCTCTGTTGTAATCTGCGGGTCCGCCTGTGCAGATTTCAAAAATGTGCTGATAGTTATTTACCAATTCTTCTGTCATTGGACCATAAGCCCATTTATCGAAAACAAAATTAGTATCCTGACGGAAATAATAAGCACCCGGATATCCTTTCCCTGTGCCACCATTATAAACAACTAATGATTTAACACCTTCTGTTGGTTTATAAATATTGTATGAATAGGTCAAAGTTGTTGATTCATTTCCTGCAACATCTGCAGCTTTATAATAATAAGCAACAACGTCACCAGGATTTGCACCAGGTAATTCAGCAGAATAAACATCTCCGGCTGCAGTCATAGCTACCGAAGCCTCAGCACCGCCATTTATTGTATAAACTACGTTTGCACTTGCAACACCGGCAGCTCCGCCACCAGGATTTTCGTCAATAATAGTAGCAGAAACAGGTCTTGGGTTTGTTGATAAAGTAGTACCTAAAATATCAAAATCAGAAAAAGTTGGAGGAGTGTCACCTGTAATGTCCACAGCAACTACCATATCCCACACATATTCTCTTGCTCGCCAACCTGAACTACCTTCGTAATATTTCCAGTTGCCGAAACCTAAAGTGGCATCAGCGTAAAGACCAAATCTGTCTGCATTCGGATCTGCACCATTATGCAATAAAACAACACCAAAAACTTCACCTTTTTGAACTGTTGGTTCAACACCGAGATTAATCATATCAACCCAGTAATATTCACCTGCAACAGTTCTTTCAGGAACGTCAATAGGCCAACCTAAACCTTCATCACTCCAAAGGTCATAGTCTGCATGTTCCCATGGCATTGTAGCAGGTGTAGTAGCATTTACTGAAACCCAAGGACCACTGTTGCCTTCAGGGAAAGGCATTATGTTCACATGACCGTCATTATCTTCAGGATAATATCCCAAAGTTTTGGATACGCCACCAAACTGTTTGAAATCGTCCATTGTCCAGTTGAATTTCATAAGTCTTAAACTTACGTTTGTATTGGCACTGCCTGTAGCATCTGTAACACCAAAGCCGGCAGCTTTAATTGTCATATCTGCTTGAGCTTCAAAGAAATTCAAGAAAACATCACCGCCAAAGAAACCAAAGTTGGTATTCCATGTACCGCCAAGTTTTCTCAAAGTTAAAGTATCAAGTTTTCCTGCAGCGGTAAAACTTTTACCCGGGAATTTGTTGACTGCATTTAATCCCTGACCATTTTTGATCTTAGAGATTTGTAAGGCTTCATGAAGGTCTTTGGCATTTTCCAATTTTATCAAAGAACCATCGCCTCTTAAAACTGCTCTGTTCTGTGCCTGAACAAAAGAGACAGTTAAAACAAATAGTAAAGAAATTGTAAAGAGTTTTCTAAACATATGAACTCCTAATAAGTTGTGAAATGAATTAGTTATTTTGTTTTGTAACGGATGAAACTTAAACGTTTTATTATCGTCTTAATTGTTATTAAAATAATTAATTAATAATATCTCTTGTAACACTTGAACCAAAATAATACATAATGTTTTATTAGTCAAGCATTTAAGAGAAATTAAAACAATTTTAAAATTTTCTCCTAAATGCAAAAATAAAATAATGATCAAATATTTTAATGTCAAGACATTTATTTATCAAAATGAAATTATTAATTAAGTACCAGAGCAAATAAATTCATTATTCCCGGTACGTTGCTGATTGCTTTAATTATCGAATCATCAGTGCTTTCATCTGTAATCATAATCGTAAGAGCGTTGCTTCCCCTTTGATTTCTGCCAAGATATAATCCTGCAATATTGATTTTATTCTTCGACAAAATCGTAGTAACGTTAGCCATAATTCCAGGTGCATCTTCATTATAATAAATTATCATATTGCCGGTGGGAACAAATTCGACTTCATATTCATCAATATGAACAATACGAGGATCGAGATTAAAAAATACACTGCCGGAAATTACAGATTCACTTTTTGAAGAGCTAAGTGAAAAGGTAATCAAATTGGAATAATTTTGCGTTCTGTCCTTGAAATCAAAACTTACCTCAATAGATTTTTCTTTTGCAAAAAAGACAGAGTTTACAAAATTTACTTTGCTGCCGTATAGTTTTTCAAAATATCCTTTAAAGAATGCTGAAGAAATAGCATCTGCATATTTATGAATCTTACTGCCATAAATAATTACCTCTAACTTTGCCGGAGTGGAATTCATAAAAAAGGATTGAAGTTTTCCAATTTTTTCTGCAAGCGAAAGATAGGGTTTCAACTCGGGATTATTTTGGAATTGAACCGCAGATGAGTTTACAATCCCAATTGGTGCATTGCCATTAAAAAATTCGGTAAACTGTTCGGCTATTTGTCTGGCTACTTTTTCTTTTGCATCTTCGGTTGACGCACCTAAATGCGGGGTACAAATGAAATTTGGGTTTTTTATTAATTCAAAGTTTGTAGGAGGCTCTTTCTCAAAAACATCGATAGCTGCACCAGAAACTTTTCCCGTGTTCAATGCTTCAAGTAAATCATTTTCATTTATAATTCCGCCAGTCGCGCAATTGATAATTCTTACTCCATTTTTGCACTTCTCAATTGAATTTTTCGAAATTAAATATTTTGTTTGAGAATTCAATGGTGTATGGATTGAAATAAAATCAGACCTTTTATAAATTTCATTTAGGCTGACAAGTTCTATTCCAAGTTCATAAGCAAGAATTTTTGAAACAAATGGATCATGTGCAATCACGTTCATTTCGAAAGCCTGTGCTCTTTTTGCCACTTCCTTACCTACGCTTCCAAGCCCAATGAGACCCAAAGTTTTTCCCGACAATTCAATTCCCGAAAGTGATTTTCTTTCCCACTTTTCCTCTTTCATCAGTTTATCTGCCTGTGAAATTTTTCGGCTCAGTGCAAGCATCATTGATAAGGTAAGCTCAACAGCCGAAACCGTATTTCCACCGGGAGTATTCATTACAACAATGCCCCTTTTGGTGGCTTCATCAATATCGATATTTGTTACATGCGTTCCTGCTCTGCCGATAAGTTCAAGATTCTCAGCAAAAGATAAAAATTCCTTATCCACTTCTGTCTGACTTTTTACAATAAGTCCGTCATACAAATGAATTATTTTCAGCAACTCTTCTCTTGATAAATCCGGCTTATAATCAACATCAAAATAATTTATCTTTAAGAACTCAGCACACTCAGGATGAATTTTATCGGAAATTAAAATCTTTTTCATTACAGATTTTCTTATAATATCTTTTGAATTTTTTCAAAAAAATTTTTCTTCTGCTGAGCACCGATAATCTGGTCAACAACTTTTCCGCCTTTGAAGAACAGAACAGTAGGAATACTTCTTACACCATAATTAATAGCAGTCTGCTGATTATCATCAACATCAAGTTTTCCAACTTTAACTTTCCCTTCATACTCATTAGCTAATTCTTCAATAATTGGAGCAATCATTCTGCAAGGACCGCACCATGCAGCCCAAAAATCTACAACGACAGGTAAATCAGATTGAAGTGCTTCTGTCTGAAAATTAGAATCACTAAATGTAAATGGTTTCATTTCTTCTCCTTTTAATTTTATAAAATCCCATTTTTCTTAATAATTTCCCTTGCAATAACTATTTTTTGAATTTCATTAGTCCCTTCAAAAATTCTATTGATTCGTGAATCTCTGTAAAATCTTTCAATTGGCAATTCTTTTGAATATCCCATTCCACCATGAATCTGAACCGCATAATCAACAACTTTATCCAAACCTTCTGAACATACTAATTTGACAATTGCAGATTGCTTGGATGTAATTTTATTCAACTCGTAATCTGCAGCGGTTCGATAAACAATTGATTCCATGGAGTAAATAATTGCTGCCATTTCAGCAAGCATAAACTGAACAGCCTGAAAAGTACTAATATGCTGATCGAATTGAACTCTTTGTTTTGCGTATTCGGTTGATCTTTCGAGCATTTCTTTTGCGGCTCCGAGACATGCAGCGCCAAGTCCGAGTCTTCCGGCATCAAGAATTTTCATTGCAAGCAGAAAACCTCGTCCTTCCTGTCCAAGCATATTTTCTTTTGGAACGCGGACATCTTCAAGTGTAATTGCATTTGTAGTACTTCCGCGAATTCCCATCTTCTTTTCCGAAGGACCAGGTTTGAATCCCGGTTGGTTTGTCTCAACAATAAAAGCAGTGATTCCTTTTTTTGTTCTTGCAAATAAAGAAACAATATCTGCAATTCCGCCGTTTGTAATCCAAAGTTTTTCACCATTGATAACCCATTCATTACCGTCAAGTTCTGCACGAGTTTTAAGATTAAATGCATCCGATCCTGCTTGAGCTTCGGTAAGACAATAAGCAGCAATTTTTTTCCCACTCGTTAATTGGGTTAAATATTTTTGTTTTTGTTCTTCATTACCGCCAAGATAAATAGCATTTGCACCAATCGACTGATGGGCACCAATAAAAGTTGCAGTTGACATACATCCACGAGCAATCTCTTCCTGCATCAAACAATAACCGATTTCGCCAAATCCACCGCCGCCATATTCTTCTGGAAAGGAAACACCCAATAAACCGAGGTCAGCTAACTTGTCAATTAATTCGCGTGGAATTTTTTCCTCTTCATCAATCCTAGCAGCAATAGGTTTAATTTCATTCTTTGTAAAATCGCGAACCATCTCCCGCAGCATGTTTTGTTCTTCCGTAAATTTGAATTCAAACATTTTAATCTCAGATTATTTTTAGAAATTTATTTAATATGTCTTAAAGTTTTTTCGCCAGTATAATTAACAATGAACTCACCGCCATCAACCTGAATAACATTGCCTGTAATCCAATCAGCTTTTTCATCACAAAGAAGTACAATTGCTTTTCCGATATCTTCCGGAGTCGTTAATCTTCCGCTTGGATTTTTTAACTTTGCTGACTCAAGCATTTTTTCATTGCCGGGAATTTTAGCCAGCGCAGGCGTATCTGTTACGCCGGCCATTATTGCATTTGCTGTTACTCTCATTGAAGCTAATTCCACAGCCAATTGTCTGATATGTGATTCAAGTGAGGCTTTAGCAGCAGATACAGCACCGTATGATGGAATCACTGTCTGTGAACCTGCACTTGTAAGTCCAAAAATTCTTGCACCAACAGCAAGCAAATCTCTTTGAACTAATCCTTGCACCCAATAAACAAGAGAATGTGCCATTACATCCAAAGTCATTTGCATTTGCGCTTGAGTTATACAGTCATTCGGATTTTTTGATATATATGGTTTCAGCGTTCCAAATGCCAATGAATGCAAAACGACATGGACATGCGGATGTTCTTTAGTGAGAAATCTTTCTTTCAATTCATCCAGTGTATCGTTTCGTTTAATTGAATCTGCAGCATTCATATTAAAAAACACAGCCTGACGACCTGCCTTTTCAATTTTTTTTATAATTTGATTAACCTTAGGAAGGGTGATTTGTCTATCAAGATGAATACCGATTATATTATATCCCGCTTCTGCTAAAGCAATAGAAGTAGCGCCGCCAAAACCGCTTGAAGCACCAAGAACTAATGCCCATTTTTGAACACTCATTATTATCTACCTAATTAGTTATGAAAAATGTGTCGAAACTTAATAAAAGAGAAAAGCTAAACCAAACCTTAAAATTCCGAGTACCGGATGTTATTCTCTCCGATTAATTTTATTATTCCTGAAATAAGCTCATCAGATAGCTCAATTTTATATGATGTGTAAAAATCTTTGTTATGCCCTTTTGCATACATTGAAACAAACAAAGGTAAATTTCCATCATGATTTTCGAGCAGCGTTTTTAATTCTTTAACCGTTTCAACCGAATGGATTTCGGGTTGAATATATAAAATTATTTTTTTTGTTAAACTCGATCTCACTTTTTCAAGAAGAATTGCCTCATCGGCTTGAAGTTTTACTGCATCACCACTGCTTTCCAATTTACCACGTACAAGCAGGGTTGATTCTTCTTTTATTATCCGATCAAAGTTTTTAAATGTTTTAGAAAACATCATACCTTCACAACTTCCGGTAATGTCATCAAGTTTAAAGAAAGCCATTAATCCACCGGATTTATCCAACTTGGTTTTCAATTCCGTAATCACTCCTACTGCAGAAACCGTTTTATCAAACTGATAAGTATCGGGGTCGCCAAGCCTTACAGTTGCAAAAGAATTATACTCAATTTCAAATTTGTGCAGAGGATGATCTGAAAGATAAAAACCCAGCACACTTCTTTCTTGGGATAAAATTTCTTTGTCATTCCAATCATTCACTTTTGGCAATTCGGGTTCAACAATTTCAAATGTTTCATTCATATCGCCAAAAAGAGAATTAGAATTATCTTGCTTAGAGGATTGCAATTTATTACCACGATTTAAAGCTTCTTCAATTGCAGCAAAATTCTGAGCGCGGCTTCCCTTAATTCCGTCAAATGCGCCGGCCAAAACCAATCCTTCCAAAACCCGTTTGTTTACAATTCTTGTGTCAACATTAGCACATAAATCATAAATCGAAGTATAATCCCTTCCGAGTTTTTCCCTTTTTGATTTTATCTCTTCCACTGCACCAACGCCCACATTTTTCACAGCGCACAAACCAAAAATTATTTCCGAGCCTTTCACATCAAAAAAAACAGACGGTCTGTTTACATCGGGAGGAAGTACTTTTATTTTTAACTTGCGGCAGTCTTCAAGAAAGATTGTTACCTTATCTTTATTTCCATACTCGTTAGAAAGGTTTGCTGCAAGAAATTCCGGCAGAAAATAAGTTTTGAGATAAGCAGTTTGATAAGCAACAATGCTATATGCAACCGCATGGCTTTTATTAAATCCGTAATCAGCAAACTTGTCTATTTCATTATATATTTCTTTGGCAATCTTTTCAGGAATTGAATTTATAATTGCACCCTGAATAAACTTATCATACTGTTCAGCCATTGTTGCACGGTCTTTTTTCCCCATTGCTCTGCGTAAAAGATCTGCATCGGCAAGTGACAAACCTCCGACCTTGTTTGCAATTTGTATAACCTGTTCCTGATAAACAATAAAGCCGTAAGTTTCCTTTAGAATTGGCTCTAATATCGGATGCGTGTATTCAATTTTTTTTATTCCGTGTTTTCTGTCAATAAAGTCATTGATATTGCTCATCGGTCCGGGGCGATACAGAGCATTCATTGCGGCAAGTTCGGAAATGCTTTGAGGTTTTAACTTTTTCAGGTATTCTCTCATTGGTCCACTTTCAAACTGAAACACGCCGGTTGTTTGTCCATTCCAAAACAGTTTGTACGTTTCTTTATCGTCAACAGGAATATTCTCTATATCAACAAAAACATTTCTGTTTTTCTTAATTAATTCTAACGTATCCCGAATAATTGCAAGCGTCTTTAATCCAAGAAAATCCATCTTCAGCATGCCAATTTTATCAAGTTCTTTCATATTGTACTGAGTAACAAGCTCCCCATCATTCGCACGTGACAGAGGTGAATAATCGCTGATATCTCCGGGAGCAATCACAACTCCGGATGCATGTTTGGAGCCATTCCTGTTCATTCCTTCAAGGATCAAACTGTATTTTATCAGTTCCTGAATTTTTTCATCTTTCGAATTTTTTACCCAGTCAAGTTCAGGGACATCATCAAGTGCCTGTTTGATTGTGTAAACTTTTCCGAACTTTGAAGGGATAAGTTTTGTGATTCCATTGACTACCTGCAAAGGAATTTTCAGCACTCTTCCAACATCTTTTATTACAGCACGTGAAGACAGTCTATTGAACGTAATGATTTGCGAAACAGAATTTTCACCATATTTATTTTTTGTATATTCAATCACTTCACCGCGTTTATCGTCAACAAAATCAACGTCAATATCGGGCATGTTTCGGCGAGCAGGATTCAAAAACCTTTCGAACAACAAATTATATTCAATCGGATTAACACTTGTAATTCCGAGAACATAAGCAATAAGACTTCCTGCTGCACTTCCTCTTCCGGGTCCGACAGGAATTTTATTATTCTTTGCTGCATTTATAAAATCCTGTACGATTAAAAAATAGCCGGAGAATCCCATTTGTTTTATCACAGAAACTTCATAGTTAAATCTATCTTCAACTTCCTTGGTGAGTTTCGGAAATTTCTGATGTAATCTTTCGCTTGCAAGTTTATAAAAATATTCGTCAATGTCTGTTGTGTTAGCCTCTTTTGGAATTGGAAACATCGGTGTTTTGAAACCATCAAAGCTCAATTTGAAATTTACTTTTTCCTCAATCTCAAGTGTGTTTTCAATTGCCGACGGAAATTTTTTGAATATTTTTTTCATCTCATCAGCAGATTTGAAATAAACTTGATCCGTTTTATACCGAAGGTTCTTATAATCAGCAGTTCCTGTTTTATCTCCCAACAGCAGTAAAATATTATGTGCAATTGCATGGTCTTGTTTTATATAATGAATATCGTTGGTTGCTACTAATTTTATTCCAAGTTGCTTCGAAATTTTCGGCATTCCTTCAAGAATAATTTTATCATTATCCAATCCGTGGTCTTGAAGTTCGAGATAAAAATCATCGTCAAAAATATCTTTATAGACGGAAGCCATTTCCAAAGCTTTGTCATAATTTCCATTTAATAGATTTGCAGAAATCGGTCCGGCAAGACAAGCCGAAGTGCAAATTAATCCTTCTTTATATTTTCGCAACACATCATAGTCTATTCGGGGTTTATAATAAAATCCTTCCTGATGACCGACTGTACATAGCTTAATTAAATTTTTATAGCCGATATCATTTTTTGCAAGCAAAACAATGTGATGATAGCCTTTCGTCCGTCTCTTTCCTGTCAGGTCTTTTTCACCTCTATCGAACCGGGAGCCTTCAATCATAATATAGGCTTCCACCCCAATAATTGGCTTGATACCGGATTCAGTTGCTTTTCTGTAAAACTCGGTTGCACCATACATTACACCATGATCAGTCAATGCTATTGCGTGCATGTTGTTTTCAACTGTAGCCTGAACCAAACTTTCAACTGTGCAGGCAGCATCTTGAAGGCTGTAATGAGAATGATTATGTAAATGTACGAAGTCGCTCATTTTATTCAATGTATAATGAAAAAT
>PFVB01000113.1:14163-14955 GCA_002790395.1 Ignavibacteriales bacterium CG_4_9_14_3_um_filter_34_10
AAACCGCCCGCACCGCGTCTGCTGTTATTCAGTAAATCTGTCTCTTCAATTTCAGCCCGATAAACTTTTGATAAAATGATTTGGGCAATTCTGTCACCGCGTTTAATCACAAAATCTTCCTTACTGAAATTAAACAAAATAATTTTAACTTCTCCTCTGTAGTCTGAATCAATTGTCCCCGGCGAGTTGAGAACACCAATACCATGTTTTACAGCCAGTCCGCTGCGGGGTCTTACTTGAATTTCAAAACCATCAGGAATTTCAAAAATTAAATTGGTTGGTATAAGTCCGAATCCACCGGTTTTAAGAACCATTTCATTTTCAATTGCAGCACGAATATCCATTCCTGCGCTTCCGGTTGTCGAATATTCCGGAATCGGGATATCATTAAATTCATCTGAAATTCTTTTAACTTTTACCACCATCAGCTTTTCCTTCTAACCAATAATTTAATTGTTTTGATCACTTCCTCTTTTTTTATAATTTTCATAAAAAAGAAGAGCGAGATGAAAACAATCAAAACTAAAACTTTTGAAATTAAATTAAGTGAATTTGAAAAGTATAAATAATAATAAATCACACTTGCAGAAATAAGTAAAAATAAAATGGAAATCACCTTGTAAAATTCATAATTTATTTTATAATACTTTTGCGAGTAAAAGTATAAACCGGCTGACATAAAAATATAACTTGCAAGTGTAGCTAAAGCTGCACCGAATATTCCTAATAATGGAATCAATAAAATATTTACGCCGACATTAACCAAAGCTCCGATTCCTGTAATCAGCGGGA
>PFVB01000113.1:14981-28578 GCA_002790395.1 Ignavibacteriales bacterium CG_4_9_14_3_um_filter_34_10
ATCCCGGCTGTAAAATTGACATACATTCCATAAAATAAGTATGCAAGTAAAATTACCGGAACAATAAAAATCCCTGACAGATAATCTTTGCCGATTATAGATTTGCCGTGGTAAATCTGCAAAGAAGCAAGATTATCAATAAACAATGAAAGCACAATCCAGATTAAACTTCCGGCAATCATAAACAACGTGAAAACTTTAGAGAAAAGTTCTTTTGCATCTTTTTCTTTTGCATTATTCAGAAAGAATGGCTGCCAGGCATAATTAAACATCGAGACGAAAAGCATCATCAAAACACCAAGTTTATAGTTTGCACGGTACGTTCCCAATGTACTTTCATTTGTCATCGCTCTTACTATCGGAACGTCAATTACCTGCACCATCATCGCAGCAAGACTTCCGGGAAGATATGGGATTGCAAATTTTATCATCGGTTTAAGAAAAACTTTTGAAATATGGAAATTTATCCTTCTAAATGTATCCGGAATTAATGCAACAAAGGAGAAAACGGAGGCAGCAAGATTGCTAATAAATATTGACTCAATTCCCATATTCAAGTGCAGAATGAGAATTATGTTCAGAAAAAGATTCAGAAAAATATTTCCAAGTTTTACTCCTGCAAATTTTGCCGGTTTATTTTCAAGCCGAAGATTCGCAAACGGAATAAGAGTGATAGTATCAAAAAATAAAATCAAAATAACATAATTAATAATAGAACTGTATTTCAGCGGAATTTGCGCTGCGAGTTGAAGTGTTTCTCTGAAGTAAAACAATATAAAGCACAAAATGCCGGTTGTAATCAGAACAAACAAATATGCGGTTGAAAAAGTATCACGCTTGTTTTCATCTTCAGCAAGCGAAGTGTATTTCATAAACGCAGCATCCATGCCATAAATAAACATCACATTGAAAAACGAGAGGTAGGCATAAATCAGTGTGAATTGCCCAAACTCTGAATTCACAAAAACATTTGTATAAAGCGGAACCAACAAAAAATTTATAAACCTGCCTACAATAGTGCTGATACCATAAACAGCGGTTTCTTTTGTAAGTTGTTTGATTTTTTTTAACATAATTATCAGTTATTCTTTGAAGTAAACTGATAATGCATCAACATAAAATTTTGGGGGACGAGCAGCTTTCTTTGTATCTGAACGCATAAACACATGAGTAGTAAATCCCTCGGCAATCAATTCGCCGGTTTCCTTATTTTTCACAACATAGATAACTTTTGGACGCGGAACATATAACTCTTCAACTCGTGCCTCGATTTCCAGCAGGTCATCATAAGTTGCAGGAGAAAAATATTTAATTCCCGCTTCAACCAACGGAAGCTGATAGCCCTGACTTTCTACAACTTTATATGGAAAATTAACTGAGCGGAATAATTCAGTTCTGCCGACTTCAAAATACTCGAGATATTTTCCGTTATAAACGAATTGCATTTTATCCGTATCAGCATAGCGAACACGAATTAAAGTTTTGTTTGAAATCATTACTCCTCGAATATTCCCATCTTATCAAATTTTTCCAAACGGCTTTGAACAAGTTTATCAGGTTTAACTTTTATCAAGTCGGCTAATTCAATTTTCAATTGACCTTTAAGTATTTCAGCCATTGCATTATGATCTTTATGCGCACCTCCGAATGGCTCCGGAATAATTTTATCAATTATGCCAAATTCAAGCAAATCAGGAGCAGTAAGTTTAAGTGCTTCTGCTGCTTGTTCTTTGTATTCCCAGCTTCGCCATAAAATGCTCGAACATGATTCAGGACTAATAACCGAATACCAAGTATTTTCCAGCATCAGGATTCTGTCACCGACACCAATTCCCAAAGCACCGCCGGAAGCACCTTCGCCAATTATCACAACAATTATCGGAACACGAAGTCTGCTCATCTCAAAAATATTTCTTGCAATTGCCTCAGCCTGTCCGTTTTGTTCGGCTTCAATTCCGGGATAAGCACCCGGAGTGTCAATTAAAGTTACAACCGGCTTGTTAAATTTTTCGGCAAGTTTCATTAGCCGTAGTGCTTTGCGATATCCTTCAGGGTTTGCCATTCCAAAATTTCTGTACAAATTTGATTTTGTATCCCGACCTTTTTGAGTGCCGATAATCATCACTTTGTATTCATCAATTTTTGCAAATCCACCGATTATTGCTTTATCATCACGATAATGTCGGTCACCGTGAAGTTCAACAAAATCTTTTGTCAGCGTATAAATATAATCCAACGTATAAGGACGTTCGGGATGGCGTGCAAGCTGAACCTTTTGCCAGCGTGTCAGATTTGAATAAATATTCTTTTTAATCTGTGTTACCTTTTCCTCAAACTGAGCAAGCTCTTTAGAAATGTCATGATTGTAAACACCTTTTTTCATTTCAGCAATTTTATTTTCCAGTTCAACTATAGGCTTTTCAAAATCCAATATATTTGCTGCCATTTATTTCTCCTGTTTAAAAAACATTTTTGAAATTGTTCTTCCAAGTATTTCAAGATCTAACCAGATGTTCTGATTTTTTGCATAATAAATATTTAATCTCTCAATTTCATCTTCATCATTCGGGCTGATATTTTCAATATACCAAAATCCGGTAAGTCCCGTTTTTCCAATATACAAATTATTTATGAACGAATTTTTCTGAGGACCTACAAAACTTTTTCGGTTTGCAAGAACCTGCGGAATCTGTAGGACAAATTTTATTAAATCAGAATCAATCTTCAAAACTTTTTTTATTAAAACTGTAAAAGGATAAACTGAAATTAGCAGAACAAGAGATAATATCAAATCAAGACTTCGCTTAAAAAACTGATGGAACAAGGTTGAAATATTATATTCAATTTTCATCAACGGAATATCATCGAGCAGAGTTATATTTGATTTGCCCACGATAAAATCGTATCCGCTTCCCGATACAAGAAACTCAACATTCAGTCCCTGACAATCCGAAACAACAGTAAATATTTTATCGAAACTAATCTCTTTTGAATTGAATATTACCTTCTGAATTTTATTATGAGCAATAACTTTCCTGATATTTTCAATGCTTCCAAGAAAAGAATAATTGCCGCATTTATTCCCGATTAAATTATTATCAATGGCAATTAATCCTTTAATATTAAAATACGAATTGATATTTGATTTCAGTTTTCCGATAAGCTGAGCATTTTCTTCTCCGTTTGTCACAACAAGAGTGCTTTTATGAAGTTCGGCTGTTTCCAAACCAATACGGAAAATTATCTTGATAATCAGCCGCCAGACAATAAATGATAAAAGCGCAAAAGAATAATTAAGCAGCACAACAACACGGCTGAAAGCAAATTGCTTCATGAAAAATGTCATCGATGAAAGAAGAATAAATCCTGCAATTAAAGAAATAACCGTAGATAAAATTGAAAGCGAATTCTTTTTATAAGCACCTGCAAAAATTCCAACAATTATCTGAAATACAGCCGGAAGTATATAAACCATTGGTTTCACACTTTCAGGGAAACCCCGCCAACTTCCGTGTGCATAAAGTTTTTCAGTAAACATCAGAAGGAAAACAAGCAGCGTAAAATCGGAAATAACACTGATAATCGGCAGCCGATAAACATTAATGAAAGCTAACAGTTTCCGTATAAAAATTGCCGGTCGCAAAATTATTTCCACGAGAAAAAAATTAGAAAAATGTTTACGCACAAATATTTTCATGGCATCATAAAACAAAACTGTTTCATCAAGACTGCTGCGCTTTGTGCTTTCGCCTTTGTAATGAATAATTTCTGTCGTTGGAACGTAATAAACTTTATAACCAGCTTTCTGCACGCGGTAGCATAAATCCAAATCCTCGCCATACATAAAATAATCATTGTCAAAACCTCCAACTTTTTCATAAACTTCTTTACGGAAAAACATAAACGATCCGGAAATCGCATCAACTTCATGTATTTCATTTTCATCAAGATATGTCAGATTATATTTGGCAAAATATTTACTCTTGGGAAAGAGCGAACTTAACCCGACAATCTTTGTGAATGATGTCCAAACTCCCGGAAAACTTCTTCTGCAAGCAAGCTGAAGTGTACCGTCGGGATTCAGCACTTTGCAGCCCGCCATTCCGGTTTGTGGATTATCATGAAAAAATTTTATCAGCGTATCAAACGTATTTGTTTTAACCAAAGCATCAGGATTTATAAGAACAATAAATTCTCCTTTTGCAATTTCCAACGCCTGATTATTAGCTGCACCAAAACCGAGATTTTTTTTATTTGCAATAAATTTTACATGAGGAAAAGAATTTCTGATTTCTTCTGCTGACCCGTCGGAAGAAGCATTGTCAACAACAATAATTTCATACGAAATATTTTCAACAGCTTTGAGAACCGATTCAATCAGATTCTTCAGAAACTGTTTTACATTATAATTAACAATAATAACTGAAAGCTGCATTGCTAATCAATTTTACCTAGAATACTTCTTAATCTTAATTTCCACACCATAAAAATCGCTTCATGAACAATTTTTTTGGACATCTTTGAATTACCTTCTGTGCGGTCATAAAAAATTATCGGAATTTCTTTTATCTTGAATCCTCTCTTCCATGCTTTGAAATTCATTTCTATCTGAAATGAGTAGCCATTCGATTTGATTTTATCCAGATTAATTGTTTGCAAAACTTCTTTTCTGAAACATTTGAAACCGCCGGTTGCATCACAGACAGGAATGCCCGTTACAATCTTTGTATATTTATTTGCAAAGTAACTAAGCAGCAATCTTTTCATAGGCCAGTTAATAACATTCACACCTTTAATATACCGGCTTCCGATAACCACATCGTTATTATCAATTTCTTTTTGCATGTTCAGTAATTCTTTCGGATCATGAGAAAAATCAGCATCCATCTGATATGCAATTTCATATCCGTTTTCGAGCATGTATTTAAAACCTGCTACATAAGCCGTTCCAAGTCCGAGTTTGCCGGGGCGTGAAAGAAGTTTTACCCGACTGTCAACTGAAGATAATTCACGGACATATTCGCCCGTTCCATCAGGTGAATTATCATCAACAATCAAAATATTTATCTCAGGCAGAATTTCAATTATCTGATAAATCAATTTTTTGATATTCTGAATTTCATTATATGTTGGAATTATAACCAGAGCTTTTTTCATGTTCCCTCTCAATCGTAATGTCCTTTTCCGAATAATACTACAAAAACCGTCCTCAGTAAAATAATAAAATCATTTCTTAAAGACATATTCTCGATATAAAATAAATCGTATCTTAGTTTAGCTTTAACATCTTCTATTGACTCATCATATTTGTGTTTAACCTGTGCCCAGCCTGTAATTCCGGGTCTGACACGCAATCTTCTTTTATATAAAGGAATTTCCAGCGAAAGTTTTTCAACAAAGAAAGGACGCTCAGGTCGTGGACCAACCATACTCATATCACCCCGAAGAACGTTGATCATTTGAGGAATTTCATCAATACGGACTCTGCGTATAAATCTTCCCGTTTTTGTAATTCGCGGGTCATTTTTTGAAGACCAAACCGGACCGGAATGTTTTTCGGCATCCTGAACCATTGAACGGAATTTAATAATTCTGAAAGGCTTCCCGTTCAGCCCGCTTCTTTCCTGCTTATAAAAAACCGGCCCTTTGCTTTCCAGCTTTATAGCTACAGCAGTGATAAATATTATCGGAGAAGCAAAAATTAAAAAGATAAATGATATTACGATATCCATCAACCTTTTAATTTTCTTTTCCCATTCGGGCATAAGTTTTGGCATTATATCAATCAGCGGAAGTCCATAAATTTGCGAAGTGCGTGCCTGTCCGCTGATTATTTCATATAAATCCGGAACGATTTTAATTGCAACATTTTCACTGTCACAATCATTAACAATACTTAAAAGCACATCTTCTTCTGCATGTTCGAAGGCAAGAATAATTTCTTTTGAATCTGTTTCATTTATGATTTTTTTAATCTCCGTATAAACACCTAAAACTTTTTTGCCCTTATTTTCCATGTTAAAATCTTTTACTGAAAACGAAACAAAGCCAACAACATCAAGCCCCAACCCACGGTGATATTCCACTTTTTCCTGAATCTCAAAAGCCTTTTTGTTAAACCCAACTATCAAACAGTTTCTTCTGCCAATTCCATTTATCAATAAACGCCTTTGAAAACTTCGGATAAAAATCCTTCCAAGCCCAGTGATAAATAAAAAGATAAACCAGTATATAAAAATTATAAATCTTGTCGAAGATGAAACACCTTCCAATGAATCATCATAAAGAATTGCAAAATAGAGAATAAAAATCCCTACAAATGAGGCTTTGAACAAGGTTGACATTTCATCAAATCTTGAAGCCGCAAACCACGTACGGTACATTCCGACAAAAATGAAAAGAAAAAGCCAGTAAACATAAATTGCAATCATTGAAAGAATTATTTCCGGCTGAACCAATATTTCAAACAACCCCGATTCAACACGGATGTAAAAAAATAAAACCCATGCAAGATTAATTGCTAAAAAATCAACACCTAAAACTAAAAACTTTTCTAAACGTTTATCCATCTAATTCTTGATTTGATTAAAAACTTTTTGTGAAATATACTCACCAACAGACA
The DNA here is from genome assembly GCA_002790395.1 of Ignavibacteriales bacterium CG_4_9_14_3_um_filter_34_10. Lineage (GTDB taxonomy): Bacteria > Bacteroidota > Ignavibacteria > Ignavibacteriales > Melioribacteraceae > UM-FILTER-34-10. The sequence goes on from PFVB01000113.1 coordinate 21,604, forward strand.
ATGAAGCAGTTGCAGCAGGCGAGGGAGAATTAAGCACATGCAAAATATTTTCCTTTTCTAAAATATAAAAATCATCAACCAATTTCCCGTCATAGCTGCAAGCCTGTGCACGCACTCCGGCACCGCCTTCTGTCAAATCTTCACTTTCTATTTCCGGAATAAGTTTTTGCAGAGCCTTTACAAATGCAGATTTTGAATATGAACGGTAAAACTCTCCAAGCCCAACGTGCCAGTATTTGAACGCCACTTTCTGAAATCCTCGCCAGGAAAGTGATTCATATAAATCGATGAAATCAATATCACTCTTTTTATAACCTTCACGTTTGAAAGCAAAAACCGCATTTGGTCCGGCTTCAACTCCGCCGCCAATCTGTTTTGTAAAGTGCACACCCAAAAATGGAAAATTCGGATCAGGGACAGGATAAATTAATGAATTGACCAAATGTTGTTTTGCTTGATTTAACTTGTAATACTCGCCGCGGAATGGAATTATTCTGACATCAGTTTTGCCTTCTGTCATTTTTGCTATTCTGTCTGAAAACAAACCAGAACATGAAATCAGAATATCTGACTCATATTGATTTGTTTTGGTTGTGATTTTGACAGATTTACCTTTTTGAATTGAAATAACTTTCTCACCAAAACGGATTTCCGCACCATTTTTTACAATAATTTCCGCTAACTTTTTTGAAACTTCTGTATAGTTAATAATTCCTGTCTGCGGAACAAATATTCCTTTGATGCCATTTACATGTGGTTCGAACTCTTTTAATTCTTCAGCGGAAAGAAATTTTAATCCCTGCAAACCGTTTTCAATTCCTCTGTCAAAAAGATTCTGAAGAGCCGGTAGTTCATCTGAATCCGAAGCAACAATCACTTTGCCGCATAAACCATATTTAATATTATTCTGATTGCAAAAATCAATCATCATCGAGTAACCACGCAGACAATTTTTTGCTTTCAAACTTCCGGGTTTGTAATAAATTCCTGAATGAATAACGCCGCTGTTATTTCCGGTCTGATGTCTTGCAACATCATTTTCCTTTTCGAGAATCAGAATTTTATTATCAGGATTTCTCTTCTGAATCTGATAAGCCGTTGCAAGTCCGACAATTCCCGCACCGATGATTGTAATATTTTTCATGTTACCTTAATAACAAAGTCAATTTTAATTACCTTTGTTTACGAAATTCATTTTGAGTATTTTTGGTGCGAAATTTAATTAAAAAAAATGACCTTTTATGAGAATTCTTCAAATCAATAATAACCATTTCCGAAAAAGCGGAACTGACAGCGTTTATCTAAATCTGATATCACTTCTGAGAGACAAAGGACATGAGGTAATTCCATTTAGTTTTGAAGATTCGAATAATGTAGAAGAAATTAACAATAAATTTTTCATCAAAAAGTCATTTTGGAGCAAATCATTCGGAAAATTTTATTCGCATTCTGCAAGAAAGCAACTCGAAAAATTAATAACCGAAACCAAACCCGATATTGCACATTTTCATAATATTATTGGTGGAATTTCTCTTTCAATTCTTCCCGTATTAAAGAAACACAAAATTCCAACAGTAGTTACCATGCACGGATTCAAGTATTTATGCCCGGCATATGTGTTCATAGACGGAAAAGGAAAAATTTGTGAAAAGTGTAAAACCGGAAAATATATTAATTGCTTTCTTAACACTTGTGCACCGGAAGGAAAACTTAAAAGTCTTGCCTTAAGTTTAGAAGCTTATGCCCGTGATTTAATCATTCCGTTTTATAAATATATTGACCGTTATATATTTTTAAGTGATTTCTATTTAAAAAAATATGCTGAGTTTTATCCGGAAATTGCTTCGAAGGGAGTTTTCTTTTATAATTTTATAAATGAGCTGAAAGAAAACACAGAGATTAATACATCAAACAGAGATTATTTTTTGTTTTTTGGAAGACTTGACAGAGAAAAAGGAGTCAAAACATTGGTTTCTGCATTTTCAAAATTGCCACAGGCAAAACTAAAAATTGTTGGCACCGGTGAACTTACGGAATATGTACTAAAAAACTCAACTTCGAATATTGAATATTTAGGTTATAAAAACTGGAATGAGCTAAAAGAATTAATTAAAAATTCTTCATTCATTATTATTCCTTCCGAATGTTATGAAAATAATCCAATGACAATTATTGAATCATATTCTCTAGGCAAACCGGTAATCGGCTCAAAAATTGGCGGAATACCAGAGATTGTTTGGGAAAATGAAACTGGTTTTCTTTTCGAAATGGGAAATGTTGAAATGCTTGTCACCACAATCAAAAAAGCAATTGAAACAGAGGATAATAATTACAGCAAAATGTCGGAAAATTCATTTAAATTTGCGACGGATAATTTTTCAACTGAACTATATTATCAAAAATTAATTGAAGTTTACTCATCGTTAATAAATTAGATTTCTATTAAAAAGGGGAAAAAGTGGAAAATAGCGCAGAAAAAAATAATTTTTATGAGTTTATAACATTAACAATTAAATACAGATGGTTTTTATTTTTCTTCTCATTAATAGTTACAGCTTCATCTGTATCAGTTGCACTGCTTTCACCAAAGTGGTTTAAATCAACTGCTTCTGTATTGCCCGCGGAAAAGACGGATTTTTTAAGTGCAATTACAGGCGTTTCGTCATTAATTAAAAACTTTTCTCCTTCCAAAGGTTTGAGTGCTTTAACAGGTGTCAGCGAGACTGATAAATATATTGCAATTCTAAAAAGTTCTACTGTTGTTGATGATGTTATCAAAACATTCAGTCTCCGAAAAGTATATGATATGGAAGATATGTACTATGATAAAGTGACAAAAGAATTTCTTGGGAATCTTGAACTCGAAGTACAAGAAGAGGGCAATTTAACAATCACCGTTTATGACAAAAATCCAAGACGTGCTGCAAAAATTGCAAATTATATGGTTTACAAATTGAACCAAATCAGCACACAGCTTAGTACAACAAATGCAAAATCAAACAGAGAATTTATAGAAAAAAGATATTTTCAAAACAGAAAAGATATCGAAAATCTTGAAACAGGAATGAAACTCTTTCAGCAAAAATATGGCGTTACTGCTGTGCCCGAGCAGATAGAAGCTACTCTGAAATCTATGTCGGAAGTTTATGTTGAATTATACAAGAAAGAAATTCAATATAACATTATGCTTAAATCTTTAGGAAGTTCACATCCATCAACTCAGGGCGCAAAAATTGAATTGGATGCCTTGAATAAAAAAATTAACGAACTGAATTCTGGTAAAGGCAATTCACAGGATGATGTGAAACTATTAATTCCAATGAAATTAGCTCCGGAATTAGCAAATAAATACCTGAAAATATATCAGGAATTAAAAATCCAGTATCAAATTTTAGAATTCGTCACTCCGCTTTATGAACAGGCAAAAATTGAAGAAGTCCGAAATACTCCGACAGTTCTTGTATTAGACAAAGCTGCACCTGCCGACAGAAAAGCAAAGCCAAAAGGTTCAATCTACGCTGCAATTTCATTTACTGCTTCAATAATTTTAGGATTTGTAATAATATTTCTTCTTGAACTTTTCAGGAAAATGAAATTAGTAGAGCCTGCAAAATATGATTTTATAATAAAAGAGCTAAAAAGAGATTTATCAAAATTTGGAATCCGAAGAAAAGACTGATGACTGAATCAGCAAGAATAAAAAGGAATTCCATATTTTCATTTTTTTCAATGGCTTCAAGACTAATTGCAAATGTAATTGTCTTTTGGCTAATTGCAAGAATTTATGGACCTGAACAGTTTGGTATTTTTACATTTGCTCATACTACTGCTACGCTTTTAATTTTACTCGGGGATTTTGGTTTTGATTTACTGTTAACAACCGAAATTGCAAAAGACAGATCGAATGCTCTGCAAATTTTTCAGGATATTTTTTCACTTAAAATTGTATTTACTCTCTTGGCTTTTTTCATTATGTGGATATTTACTTTTTGGGGAAATATGCCTTCTGAAACCAAAATCACTTTATGGATTTTTAGCTTCTTCCTGCTTTTTACAACATTAACCAACTTTTCAATTTCTTTGATTAAAGGTTTTGAAAAATTTTCTTATGAGACTGTTATTTCGATTATAATGAATCTGAGCCTGATAATCTGCATTGTAATATTTGCAATTAATAAATCCTCAATTCAGATTTTAGCCTCGGTTTTTGCGATTACCAGAATAATTGGTTTTCTTCTTTCTCTTTATTTCAGCAAAAAAGCACTTCCAAAAATTTCATTCAGGATAAAATTTTCAAAAGATAAAAGTCTTCATAAAAAAGTTTTGGTTTTCGGGTTGAATCTTCTTTTCACAAATTTGTTTTTTCAGTTAGATACAATTTTGTTATCAGTTTTCAAAGGAAATCAGGCGGTTGGATTCTATCAGGCTGTATTTAAACTGATAATTCTTCCTCTTATGATTCCGGATGTATTGAACTTTACATTACTGCCGGTACTTTCAAGATTATTTGTTAGCGAACCTCTGAAAGCCAAGAAAATTTCACTGCTAATGAATAAAATTTTAGTGCTTTTTGCTGTACCAATAACACTGATACTGTTTCTTTTCCCCGATCAAATAATAAATATTATATACGGCAAAGATTTATATTCACAGTCAATTCCGATACTTCGGATATTTGCATTCAATATTTTCGTTCGTTTTGCATTTGAATCTTTTGCATTAATCCTGACCACTACTGACCGGCAAATTGTAAGAATGTACACTGTAATAATTGCTACAATAATAAATGTAATTTTGAATTTAATTCTTATTCCCAAATTCGGTTTGATTGGAGCTGCTTATGTTTCTCTGATTACAATTATCTTTGTTTATTTTGTATATACATTCAATTCTATGAGTTTGTTTAAAGAATGGTTCATAAATTTCAAAACAGCACTTTTATTTATTTCAGGAATATCAATTGGAATTCTTATGTTGGTTTTAAAAATGAATTTGTTGGTTGGAATTCCTGTTATTCTAATTTCATTTTCAGCGTTTGGAGTGTTTTATTACCTTACCTCAGAAGAAAGGGATATTCTGTTTTCAATGGATTTTTTGAATTTTTCAAAGATAAAAAAGAGTTAAAATGAGTACGATTTCAGTAATAAGTTTTACCATTTTTTCACTTTTACTTCTCAGTTTTTTATATAAAAAAATTGACCTATTATCTCCTGCCCGTTTGTTCATTTTGGTTTGGAGTTTTGCAATTGGATTAACACATCTGAAACTTAGTGTTTTTCAAAAAGAATGGACTTTATACAGTTGGGTTATGCTGATGTTAACTCTATTATCATTCCTTTCTGGGCTTTTTATTATATATGTCTTAAACGCCGATAAGAATGTCAAAACAATCAAAGAAATGCGGTTGATTATGTCAAAGGAATCAATTGACAAAGACTTTCTGTTCAAAATTCTGATCATTGCTTTTGTTCTGTATCTCGTTTCATATTTGGTAAGTTTTTTAGTAATGGGCTTTATCCCTGCTTTTTCTCCGAGACCTGAAATCAGGACACAATGGACAGGTGTATTTGGTGTGGGACTAATTACACATGCTTTGCCGCCAATTTTGTTTTATTCTTCGATATATTTTTTCTACGAAAAAAAATCTAAAAGCAAAAGAACGATTGTCTTCTTAATTGCAACTCTTACTTTTTTTCTGAATCTTTTAGTTTTACACAGATTTGATATCGTCTATTGGCTCGTGGTTTTGATGGTTTTTATGCTTTATGCAACGGAAAAATTAAAATTCAGATATATTTTCTTTTTCACCTTATTTCTTATTGCAGTTGTATACGGCATTTCAACATTTAGAGCAAGTAAGTTTATTGCGAATATTATTTATTATACATCCGGAATGAAGTTCAGCGTTAAATATGCAATTTTCACTGAGCCCTATATGTATTTTGCTATGAATGTCGAAAATTTTATTAATGGTGTAGAAAAATATTCCAAATTCACTTATGGATATTTTACTTTTAATCCGATACTTTCACTGATACAGCTAAAGCATCCGTGGGAAGAATATTCAATGATCGCAAAGTTTCCTCATTTGCTTACAAGTAATTACAATACATATACAATGTTTTTTGAATGGTACCGAGACTATGGAATTTTTGGCTTGGGCTTTATTCCATTTATTTGGGGATTAATTATTGGTTCAACTTTTTATAACCTCAAAAGGAACCCAAGTCTTTCATCAATTGTGATTTATGGTGCTTTCCTTTTTGTTATTGTTTTCTCATTTTTTGTTAATATGCTTGGATGGCTTCACTTTATTTTTAATATGTCAATGCTTTATTTAATTGCAAAACTTATTACACGAAAAAATAATTATGTCAAATCAGAATGATGCATTAAAAATATATACAGTTATTTTGAACTGGAATAATTTCAGTGATACAGCTAAATGTATTGAATCTTTACTGGCAACAAATGATAAAAGAATTACTCTGGTTGTGGTTGATAATTGTTCCACTGATAACAGTTTAAACCAATTAAAAGAGAAATATCCCGATTTGATTTTCTTAAAAACCGATTCAAACCTTGGTTATGCAGGCGGGATGAATCTTGGGATTAAGTATGCAATTGAACAAAAAGCTGATTATATACTCATTTCAAATAATGATTTAATATATACGCCAGATTTTCTTTCCCCTATGTTAAAACTAATCAGCTCAAGCGATACAATTGGAATTGTGTCTCCAAAAGTTTTATATACACACAATAAAAATAAAATATATTGCGCAGGTGGATATTTTAGTCTTCTGCGTGCATCAGGTGTTGCTGCCTTTAGGAATAAAAATTCAAACTTATTCGGTAATGAAGTTAGAAAAATCACAATGGCTGAAGGTTCCTGTTTTCTTGCCAAGAGAATTGTTTTTGAAAAGTGCGGTTTAATCAGTGAGAATTTTTTCATGTATTTTGAGGATTTAGAAT
>PFVB01000114.1 GCA_002790395.1 Ignavibacteriales bacterium CG_4_9_14_3_um_filter_34_10
ATTACAAGCAGATCAAGAAATAATAAAGAAATAAAAGACATCTTCAGATCAGTTGTTAATTATTCTTTAGGAGCAGAATATAAAATCCCATTTACATCATTATTTGCACGTGCCGGATATATGTACAAACCTTCGCCATTTTTAAACGATTCAAAATCATTTGACAGGAAATTCGTGAGCTTCGGAGTTGGATTTGTTGCCGCTGAGGTGCTGAAGATTGATTTCGGTTATCAGCATGGTTATTGGAAAAATTTTGGCGATAATTACGGTTCAAACGAATCAAGAACTTATCAGGATGTTACAAATAATTCATTCCTTTTTACGCTTAGCTATATTATTGAATAATCCGGTTTTGGTTTCATTATGGAAGCACCTTAATTTTATAAGGTGCTTTTTTTTATTAGGGAGTAATTATCAGAGGAATTATAACAAGAACCGAAAGCAAAGATCATTACGTTTTAGTTGATGACAAAATTATCAGATGTAATTTGCGCGGAAAATTCAAGAATGATTTTTTGCTGAAGAAAAATAAAACATTCATTGTGGATTTAGTTTCTGTGGGTGATTGTGTAGAAATAGATCTAAATGCAGATGGGACAGGAACAATTACAAAGATTTACCAGAGAAAAAATTATATCTCAAGAAAGGCACCGAAAATAAAGGGTTCCTCATTCCGGGGCGAAAGATTGGAACAGATAATTGCCTCAAATATTGATCAGATTTTTATTGTGGTAAGTGTTAATGAGCCTGAATTTAATAATAAATTGTTGGACAGATTTATTGCTATTGCTGAATCAGCAAATGTTGAGCCGATTATAATTGTTAATAAAGCTGATTTAGGTGTCGAGAAGATTCAAAATATTTTAAGTATCTACACAGATATTGGTTACAATGTTATAGTTACAAGTGTTACTCAAAATTTGAATATCGATAAGATTAAAAAAAATGTTGAAAATAAAACGTCGATTTTTTGGGGTGCCTCGGGTGTTGGGAAATCAAGTTTGATTAACAAATCTTATCCCAATTATTCGCTTCGTGTAAATGAAATTAGTAAATCAACCAACAAAGGGAAACATACTACGGTCACTTCGCAGCTTATACAACTAGACTCAAAAAGTTTTCTGATCGATACTCCCGGTGTTCGGGAAGTTGATCCATTTGGGATTCAAAAAAAAGATTTGGGACATTATTTTATTGAGTTTGCCGAGTATTTGCGGGATTGCAGATTTAATACTTGCACCCATCAGCATGAACCTGAATGTGGAATTATTAAGGCAGTTGAACAAAGCAAAATCAGCAGGGAACGATACGAAAGCTACTTACATATTTTGGCTTCGGTTGAAGATGATATTCTATTTTAATTTTTGAATTTTTCTTGCCATATTTTTTATAAAAAATTTTACAATCCTGTCAGGGACTCCATCAGCATGATTGGATTTTAATCTGAAGTCGCACTGATCATTAATATAGTCGATAAGAATAAAATTATTTTTTTCATCAATAGTAGCTTCAGTAGAAAAATAATCCAAACTGCTTATTTGTGCTAACTTTCTTGTGACAGATACTAATTTGTAAATGCGAAATTTTTTATAATCAACTTTCGATATGTTATTGTAAATATGCGTTTGATCGTCCCACCATACCGGAAAAGCATTTCCAAAAAACCAGTAACATCGAAACCAAAGTCTTCTTCTTCCATTCAAAGGAGGATAAATCATTTTTTGTAACAGAAATTTGTCTTGTGGAATATCTTGTCTTGCAGAAGAAATATCATTTATGTCATTTGCATTCATAAATACTGCCTGTCCGCCACCGGAAAATGTAGCCGGTTTAATTACAAATGGAATCCCGAGTTTTAAAATAATCGAAGGCTCAACCAGAAAATCAGAGTTTTCGTTATAGCTTGGTATAATATAAGAATATGGTGTTCGGATCTTTAATTTTTTTAATTTTCTATATACTTTGGCTTTATCAGTTGCAATCAAAGTTTTCTTGATTGGATTGATAATGTAAGTCCCTTTCCTTGAGAGAATTTTGGGCATACATAAATATTTTGCGTCCTCATCGGAGGCTCTGTCTAACAGAGCTTTGAAGTGAATCGAATTATCTTCAACTCTTTCGCAGACCTCATCAAGATTAAAATCACTTATTAAAAAGGTTTTCAAACCGAGTGAATGAAAAACCTTTTCGATTAGTAGGACTAATTCCTTATCATATTCCCATGTATATGCTATTGCTAAATCGAAACTTTCCACAAATATTCTTTCTTTTAGCTTAAAAATATTTATTGATTCAATAGCAATCAAACTTTTCTTTCTTGTTATTGTATAATGGAAAACATATTTTTTGAGGAAAAATTTTTAATTATGAAAACTAAAATTATAAATATTGCACTGTTGTTTTTGACTATTGGCTGCTCGTCATCAGTCAAAAATATCAATGACAATCAGAATTATTCTGATTCACTCAATAGTTCACAAAAAGCACAAGATTACTTTATTCAAGGCTCGCTTGCTGAGTTTAACGGAGATTATAATAGAGCCATAATTGAATATCAGGAAGCATTAGCGATAGATCCATCAGCCGGCATTCATTTTTCGTTGAGCAAAAACTATTTACGCCTTAATAAATTATTGAGTGCTTTAGGACATGCTAAATCTGCGGTTAAAATTGAACCTGCGAATACAGAATTTTTGATGCAGCTTGGATCAATATATTTTTTATCACGTCAACTTGATTCAGCTTCGACTGTATTTGAAAAAATTATTGGACTGGATTCCTCAAATCATCAGGCATATTTTTATCTTGGTCAAACATACGAAGAAAAAAAACCTTTGGCTGCACTCGAAGTTTATAATACTCTTCTGAAAAAAGTTGGCGCTGAATGGGAAGTTTTAATTCGTGTCGCAGAATTAAATACACGGCTTGGATTTCCGGATAAAACAATTGAAACTATTAAGGATCTAATTAAACTTGATCCTTCAAATATTCAGTTGCAAAAATTTTTTATCGAATCTCTTCTGCAAAATCAAAAATATGACGAAGCAATTGAAGTTGCCGATAAAAATTTAATCAGCTTCCCTGATGATATCGAGTTAATTGAATATAAAGCAAAAGCATTTTTTTCATTGAAGAAGATTGAGAAAAGCACTGAAGAATATCTTAAACTTATTGAAAATCCTCAGCTTGATTATACAAAAAAATTTATTATCGCCAGTGCTTTTATGGCTGAAAGTAATAAGGATAGCATTGTGATTCCGTTTGCCTACAAAGTTATTTCAAAAATTCAAAGTGATTCAGCCGATTGGCAAACAAGTGCATTCCTTGGGGAGCTTGCATTAAAAATGGAAAGAGATTCACTCGCTGTTTTTCACTTCAAAGATGCAATATCAAAAGCAGAATGGAATACACAATTATGGGAGCGTCTTGGAATTCTTATGTTCGATTTAAAAAAATATAATGAGCTTGAATCCAATCTTTTGAAAGCGGCAGAAAAATATCCCGAAAATTTTGTAATTAATTTATTGCTTGGATTGTCATTTGGTCAGTCAAATAAACATGCTGTTGCATATGAGTATCTTGTCAAAGCTGCTAAAATTAATCCGAATGATATAACTGCTTTGCATGCTTTGGGTTTTACACTTCAACAATTAAAAAGAAACGAGGAAGCGATCCCATTCCTTAAAGATGCACTGAAGATTCAACCAAATAATATTGAGATTTTGAGTACCCTTGGACTTGTGTATGAGGGTTTGAAATATTGGAATAAATCCGATAGTCTTTATGAGTATATTTTAATTAAAGAACCTGACAATGCACTTATATTAAATAATTATGCATACTCGTTGTCTGAGCGAGGAGATTCATTATCATACGCACTTGATATGTCAAAAAAGGCAATTGATTCTGATCCTGAAAATGCTTCTTATCTCGATACTTATGGTTGGATACATTTTAAATTGGGAAATTATAATGAAGCCGAAAAGTTTATTCAAAAGTCTGTTAATAAAGAGCCTGATAATTCCACTTTGTATGATCATTTGGGTGATGTACTAAATACACAAGGAAAGAAAAAAATGGCAATTCAGAATTGGAAAAAAGCATTAGAACTTGATCAAGCAAGAAAAGAAATTCAGGAAAAAATTAAAAAGGCAGAGCAATGAAAAAAAAAGTTATTTTAATCATTTTCAGTGTTTTAATTTTCAATGGTTGCTCATCAACTGATGCAGTTTATGATTCTGTTAAAATTCTGCCGGCAGAAAGATTAATTAAAAAACTTGAATCAAACAGAAGAAAAATAAAATATTTCGAAGGAACCGGTGTGATTAATGTTAATACTCCTGATTTTAAGGGCAAGTCAAGTTTTGAGGTGATTATTAACAAACCTGATTCTGCCAAAATTTCCTTTTATGGTCCATTTGGCATTGACATAGCGCATGTGCTGATTGTTAAAAACAAATTTCTGTTTTATGATGTCATGCAGGATAAAGTCTATTCTGGATCTAACGACAAAGATTTTTTATACAGACTATTTAAAATCGATTTAACTTTAGAGGAATTAATGAATGCGCTGCTTGGATCAATAGATTTATCTGATAGATTGAATAAAGAGCCAAATGAATATTACACAGATAAAATATATAAGCTTGTTTATATTGATAATTTGCATGCACTGAAAGACATATATTATATTGAACAAAAAGAATTGGTATTATCAGGATATACACTTCAGAAATTAAACGGTGAATCTGTATTTGAAGCAAAGTATTCGGATTTTAATAATTTTAATGGAATACCTATTGCATTCATGACTAATATTTCAAATGGATTGAAAAAGCAGTCAATCGAATTGAGTTATAGGAAGATTTCAGTTAATTCAAAAAATAGAATTATAAATATGAACCTACCTGACAACGTTAACTTTATTAACCTCGACTAATGAAAATTGCCTTTCTGTTTTTAAGTTTATTTACTCTAACGCTTTTTGCTCAGAATGAGAAAATTAATGTGCAAAAAAATAAACTTTCTGATTTGAATAATGAAATTGGAAGATTGGAAAAAGAGTTAAATGAAATAAAACACAGTGAAAAATCCTCCATAAAAATTTTAAGTAAGATTAATCAGCAGATACTATCATATAATAAAATTGTAGTGAAATTAAAAAAAGATGAAAGTGAAAAAGAAAAAAAAATAGCCGAACTGCAGGATAGCATTGTTAGTATTGATAAGAATATTAATAAACTGAAGAATGAGTATTCTGCTTATATAAAATGGCTGTATATGTTCGGTAAAAAAGAGCAACTTAATTATTTGATTTTGTCAAAGTCAATCAGTCAGGCTTTTACTCGTTATAAATATTTTGCTTATATCACTGAGAAGAATAAACTCATTTTAGAAAAACTTGAATTGAACAAAAGATTAAAAATAATTTTGGGTGAGAATTACAAAAATGAATTAGACCAGAAAAACAAATTAATACGGGCGAAAGAAAGAGAGCAACAAAAGCTAAAATTAAAAAAGGATGAAAAAGAAATTCTTATTGTTCAGTTAAGAAAAGATAAAAAAAATATTTTTCAGGAAATTGACAGCAAGCAAAAAGCAGAGATAAGAATAAAAGATTTAATTGCACGCCTGGAAAAAGAAGATATTGAACGAAGAAAGAAATTTCTTGAGGCTGAAGTAAAGAAAAAAAATGTATCAGAAAGAAAAGAAATTAAGTACAGCAGCTTTTCAAATTTTGGAGAAATGATCGGCAGGCTTCCGTGGCCTGTATCTTCCGGAATTGTCATCCGTGATTTTGGAGAGAATACAAATGAGCAACTGAAAACTGTAACATTAAACTATGGAATTGACATTAAATCAACCAAAGATGAAGCTGTGCATTCTGTTGGCGACGGGATTGTATCTGCTGTCGAATGGATTCCGGGTTATGGAAGCGTCGTAATAATTACACATGCAGAAAATTATCGGACTGTTTACGGACATGTTACTGATTTGCAGGTTGATGAAGGAGCATCTGTGAAAGCAGGTGACATAATTGGGAATATAAGTGATACTCTTGAAGGCAGAATTTTGCATTTCGAAATATGGAATAAGAGAGTCTATCAGAATCCGGAAATTTGGCTGGTGAGGAAGTGAAATTGTTTTCATTAATAAATGGAAGGAAAATCTTAATTGAAAATATTTTATCTCTCAGTACTATACAATTTCTGAATTACTTATTTCCATTTATCACATTTTCATATTTAGTTAGAGTTTTGGGAGTGGAAAAATTTGGTCTTATAAACTTTGCCGCAGCTTTCATAGGCTATTTTGTTTTGATAACTGATTACGGTTTCAATATTTCGGCAGTACGATTGATTTCAATTCAGCGAAATGAAAAACAAAAGTTGAACGAATTAGTTTCATCAATTTACACGATAAAATTTATTTTGTTTGTAATTAGCTTATTGATATTCATTTTGATTTCATTAAGTATCGAAATATTTAGAAATGAATTCCAACTTTATGCTTTTACATTTCTTACGGTGATTGGAAATGTTTTTCTGCCGGTATGGTTTTATCAGGGAATTGAAAAAACAAAGTTTATAGCTATTGTTACTTTGATTGTCAGACTGTTTTGGGTTGTATCTGTTTTTACTTTTGTGAAAAATTCGAATGATTACAATCTTTTAGCTTTAATAAATAGCCTTCAGTCAATTTTAATTGGATTGAGTTTATTTATTCTGCTCTTTATAAAATTTGGTGTAAAGTTTAAATTATCGTCTTTTAACACTATTAAAGAACAAGTAAAAGACGGCGGAATGATTTTTATTTCATCATGTGCAATTAGTTTATATACAATTTCAAACACATTTATTCTTGGATTATTAACATCAAACACTATTGTTGGATATTTTGCAGCTGCAGATAAAATTCGTCAGGCAATTCAAAATTTATTGTTACCATTTACGCAGGCAATGTATCCACATGTTTCAAAATTGTTTAATGAATCGAAACTGCTTGCAAAAAAGTTTGTGATGAAATCATTCAAATTTATTGGTGGATTTTCTTTCTTGATCTCATTTTTGACTTTTATATTTGCTAAGCAAATCGTGTTGATTTTAGTTGGTGATAATTACTTGCAATCGGTCAACGTGTTAAGAATAATTTCATTTCTTCCGTTTATAATTTATCTGAGTAATCTATTTGGAATCCAAACAATGCTTAACTTAAAATTCAATAGAGAATTTACTTTGATAATAAGTTTAGCAGCTTTGGTAAATATTATATTATCATTTGTGCTGATTCCATTTTGGAAAGAAACAGGAAGTGCACTTGCAGTTTTATTAACAGAGATAATAGTTACAGGTTCAATCACTTTGTTTTTATTAAGAAGAGGATTTTTCAAAATAAATGAAATATGATTATCTGATTGTTGGTGCTGGATTTGCCGGTTCGGTTGCTGCGGAAAGATTGGCTTCTCAGCATAATAAAAAAGTTTTGATTGTTGAAAAGCGAAATCACATTGGCGGTAATG
>PFVB01000128.1:0-1664 GCA_002790395.1 Ignavibacteriales bacterium CG_4_9_14_3_um_filter_34_10
AAAAAGCCTCAAGCTAATTTGGGGCTTTTCTGTTTATGTTCACAGTGTATGTTATTTATTCTGTCAAGTTCAATAAAAAATCTTGTTAAAGCTTCATCAAATTTAATTCAAATCAATTTTCACAATGATCGCATCCACAGGAGAGGTTATCGCTGTGTGATTTTTCAAAAGCCTCTTTTCCCTCTTTATATGAATAATAAGCTATTCCCAAACTGCCAAGTATATCGAAGTAATTGATATGAAATATTTCATAAAGAAGGCTTGATGACAAAAGAATAACAGAAAGATAAAAACAGGTTTTCGTACAATTTGCATCAGATATAATTGCATCGGAATTTAGCTTTTTCCCAACGCTGAGTTTTGCTTTCATCAAAAAGTACATTGTAAGAATTGATATAGAAGAAATTACAATACCAGCCAAAGTGGTTTCCGGAGTTTTGCCGCTAATTATATTTAATATTGAGCCAAGCATTAATCCAACGAAAAGAACGTAGAAACCGACTCCTGTAATTTTAAGTGCAGTTCTTTCAAACTTATCGCGGTTATTTACTTCTGAATATTTCATTCGGAGAATCATGTGCAAAATTCCCAACCCGGAAATGACTTCCACAAAACTATCAACACCGAAACCTAAAAGTGCAAGTGAATCATCGCTTTCACCAAAATAAACAGAGACAATTCCCTCAATCACATTATAGATAACTGTAATTATACTTAATATTAAGGCATGTTTTAAGAGTTTTTCGCTTTGTTTTTTTTCCATTAAATACCATCAACTTTCTGTATGTTGTGAATTATTTTCCGCATTTCATTTTGTTCAAGACTTGCAAGATTTCCGAAAACATTTTTCACTTCTTCTGAAACAGCTAACTCTTCAAGTTTCTTATAAAGACTTATCAGGCAGTTATCAATTTTTGAAATGAGAAGCAGAACATCTTCGGCTGACATGTTTTTATCAAGTGAAACAGATTTCAGGCATATCAATAAACTGAAACCATGTTTCTTCAATTCCTTTTGATAATCCACCTTCATATTCCGAAAGAGTTTCAGTCATTTTCCGTTCGTGTTCTGACAAATATCCAACAATCATTTTCACTTTTTCTGATTCCAGAATGTCATACAGCTTATCACAGTATTCTTTAACATCATGATGAAGAACTCTTACAAACTCAATAAAATCAATCGCTCTTTTATATCTTTCGATCAGTTCCTCCGACTGGTTAATTATTTACTTAAAATAATATCTCGCACCAATAGCAGCATCCAGATTCAGAGAAGTACTGGGAAACAAATTAAAAACAGGCGCCAATTCAAAAAAAACATCAATCGGAATTTCATCAACAAGCAAAACTAATCCAGCTACTCCGCGTCCGCCAATACTGCTTGATTCATTGTTATGGAAACGTAATCTGACTCCGAATCCATAATAAAATGGTATTCTGTACTTTGCTTTTATCAAATCGTTAATGTGATATAAATAATCTGCATGAACAGAAATTTTATTCTGACTGTTTACAAAGGAATATCCCAAACCAAAATCCCAGGCATTTGTCGGACTGGTCCAATATTTTGCGCTGATTCCCGTTGGCTCGCCAAGCATTAAACCAAGTCCGATATTTTTATCCTGTGGGGAAATAAAATCAGCAGATAAAATCACAAAAACA
>PFVB01000128.1:1684-9407 GCA_002790395.1 Ignavibacteriales bacterium CG_4_9_14_3_um_filter_34_10
CTACAAACGTTTTTCTTGATAACATTCTAAACCCCAATTTATTCTGTCCAAAGTTAAGCCAAAAACAATTAAACTTCATTGTTGAAATTATTATTTAATGACATTTATTCTTAAATTTTTAAAAAAGAATTTGGAGAATTAATGCAAGATCAAATCAACACGGAAAATATTCACAATTCAGTAAAGAATTCCGCCTGCAATTTTGATTCATCAATTAAAGAAACGACAATTATTCTTGCTGCGGGACACGGAAAGAGAATCAAGTCCAAAACATCAAAAATGCTTCACAAAATTTGGGAAAAACCAACTGTCGAAAGAGTAGTTGATGCATGTGTTGAAGGACTTGGTAAATCAAATATTATTGTTGTTGTTGGAATAAAAGCTGAAGATGTAATTGAGTCTCTTGGAAATCATAAAAATGTCTGCTTCGCTTATCAGGAAATACAGGAAGGGACAGGACACGCAGTTAAAATCGGCTTATCATCGATACCTGATAATAATTACGATGGATATGTTTATGTGCTTCCGGGCGATATGGGATTGATTGATAAAGAAACGATGCAGTCTTTCCGAAATGAATTTATCAGCTCAAAATCTGCCATGATGGTTTTAATAGGCTTGTATGAAGGCTCTGCTGAGCATAACAGTTACGGAAGAATTATTCGCGTAAAAGAAAAAGATATTGAAGGAAAATCTGCCGGTAGCGACTTTGGTAAAGTGATTGAAATTATTGAGCACAAAGATATTCTGGCGTTAAGCGATGAAAGGGATTATGTGCTTTCGTTTAATAATAAAAAGTACAGTTATTCCAAAAAAGAATTAATTGAAAACAACGAATTTAATTCAGGTGTTTATGCTTTCACTTTTCAGAACCTGCAGAAATTTATTTCTGAAATAACGAGCAATAATGCACAGAAAGAAATTTACATTACAGATTTAATCTCAATCTACAATCAGCATGGATTGACAGTAGGTGCTGTCAGTCCGAAAGACCAAAACACTTTGATGGGCTTCAACAATAAATCCGTACTTCATCAGATGGATAGCATTGCACGCCATAAAGTTTATAATTTATTGAAAGACATTATTGAAATCGAAGACCCCGAAGATTTTTTCATTCATGACAAAGTAATCAAAGAAATTATTGAGCATGACAAAAACGGAGATGTGCTTGATATCTCGATTGGCAAAGGAGTTTATCTCGGCAAAGGAGTTAAGATAAATTCAAATCTTAATCTCAAAAAAAATGTTTTTGTTGATGGCAATATCCATTTTGGAAAGAATGTAACAGTCTGGCAGAATGTTCATATTTCAACTTTTCCAAACCAGACTATGAAAATTGGAGATCATGTGGAAATATTTTGGAACAATATTATCAAGGGCAATTTACAGATTGGAGAAAATTCGAGAATTGAATCAAGCGTAAATATGACAGGCAGTGATGAATATCCCACAAGAATCGGAAGGAATGTAACAATAAAAGGAACGAGCTATATTTTCGGAAGCAAAATTGATGATGATATTTTTGTTGAGCACAGCGTACTTATAAAAAAACAGGTTGATAGACACATTAAGAAAAACGGTGAAATTCAGAAGGTGCGTTTTTATCTTCCAATGCCCGAAGGGATTGACAGCGTTTCAGAATTATAAACAAAAAAGGCTGCCAGTTTTGACAGCCTTGAATTTCCTTGATAAGAAGATATTACTTTAATCCATTAACAAATTTAACCAAAGCAGATTTTTTTCTTGCTGCAGTGTTTTTGTGCAAGCGTTTTTTATTTGTTGCTTTATCAATGAATGAAACAGCTTCTTTCAAAACAACTTCAGCGTCGGTTTTATTTTCCGAAGTACGGACTTTTTTAACTAAAGTTTTAATTTTTGATAATGACGCCTGATTTATTTCATGTCTTTTGGCGCTTACTCTAATTCTTTTTTTCGCAGACTTATGATGAGCCATTCTTCTTCTTTTCCTTAATTAATTAAAATTTTCTGCACAAATATACTTTTATTAGCAAAGTATGTCAAACTATCGGGCAAAGTTATCTCTTTACCTGAAATTAACACATAACATCATTATTTTTGCATTGGAAAATAAAAATTATGCTAAAAGTAAATGAAATATATTTATCTGTTCAGGGAGAAAGTTCAAAAGCCGGTTTGCCGTGTGTTTTTGTACGGCTTACTTATTGCAATCTTCGATGTACTTATTGCGACTCAGAATATTCATTTTATGAGGGCACAGAATTCTCAAACGAACAGATACTTGATGAGATAAAAAAGTTTGACTGTAATTTAGTTGAAATCACAGGTGGCGAGCCTCTTTTTCAAAAAGAATCACTTGAGCTGATGAAAAATTTATGTGATTCAGGTTTTTCTGTAATGCTTGAAACAAGCGGAAGTCTGCCGATAAAAGATGTCGATTCGCGTATAATGATAATAATGGATCTTAAATGTCCTTCAAGCAAAATGACTAAGAAAAATTTATATGAAAATATAGAATTCCTAAAACCCACAGATGAATTGAAATTTGTAATCGGCGATTATGAAGACTATCAGTGGGCAAAAAAAATCATTTCTAAATATAATATTGAAAACCGGTGTCAGATTTTGTTTTCGCCGGTATTTGGAAAAATTGAGCCAAAAGAAATTGTTAATTGGATTTTAAAAGATAAATTAAAAGTCAGGTTTCAGTTGCAGATGCATAAACACATCTGGGAGCCGACAGCAAAAGGAGTATAATGAAAATAGCAAAAGAATTCAGATGGGAAATGGGACACAGACTTCCCTTCCACGAAGGCAAATGTAAAAATCTTCACGGGCATTCATATAAATGCATGGTTGAATTAAACGGAAATATTGTTGACGGAAAAATGGTCCTGGATTATTATGACGTCAAAAAAGTCATTGAACCAATAATTGAAAATCTCGATCATTCTTTCATTGTCTGGGCTGGTGATAAGGAGCTTATTGAATTACTCGATAAAATGAATTCGAAAAAAGTTGTGGTTGATTTTCAAAGCACTGCAGAAAATTTATGTCTGTTCCTGATTGATGAAATTAAAAAATCAAATCTGCCTGAAAATATCAAAGGGATTAAAGTCAAAGTTTTCGAAACAGAAAATACTTATGCCGAAGAAGAGTGCGTGTTCTGAAAATTATAATATCACGACTGACTAAAAATTATTGTTTGTCATTCTTTAACAAATTCAGGATGACAAACTGCTTTCAGTAGACAAGTCTAAAAAAAATCTACACCCTCTTGTTATTTAATTTTTCATATTTTTGATTTATTATTTCCCATGCAAGCAGTACGTGTCTTTCTTCCACACGCAGTCCGGAAATAACAATGCGAATCACAAATCTTCCGTTAAGTTTTGTGTGTGATAAAAATATTTTTCCGGTTTGATTAATTTTGTCCAATAGCAATTCATTCAATTTGTCCTCTTCGTTTTCACTGCCATTAAACTTAGCCCGGAAGCAGATTGTGCTGAAATTCATCGGAGCGAGTATTTCAAAATTTTCAGAGTTTTCTATTTTCTGTAAAAATAATTTCCCCAGTCTTAAATGCTCTCTGTATCTTTCGCGAAAGCCCTCAACGCCAAAATGTTTTATCACAAACCATAATTTCAAAGAACGGAATCTTCTGCCAAGCTGAATTCCATAGTCCATAAAATTTGTAACATCTTTATCTTCCTGTGTGCGAAGATATTCAGGAACCAAACTGAAAGCCTGCTTCAGAATACTTTTCCGTTTTGTAAAGAGTATGCTTAAATCAATTGGAACAAAAAACCATTTGTGCGGATTAATCACAATAGAATCAGCATGTTCCCAGCCTTCAAAAAATTCGCTCAACTCGGGAAGAACAGCAGTGACACCGGCATAAGCAGCATCAACATGAAGCCATAAGTTTTTCTCTTTACAAATTTTTGCAATTTCTTTTACCGGATCAACAGAAGTTGTGGAAGTGGTTCCAATTGTTGCAACAACACAAAAAGGCTTGAATCCATTTTTAATATCTTCGTCAATAGCGGCTTCTAATTTTTTATAATCCATTCTGAAAATATTATCGGTTGGAATTTTCCTTACTCCGTCTAATCCGATTCCTAAAGTTATTGCAGCCTTTTCAATCGAAGAATGTGTGTGCTCAGAACAATAAAGTCGAAGTTTTTTAATATCAGTTCGTCCCGACATTCCTTTAGTTCTGATGTCATATCCTTCAATATTTTCGCGTGCAGCCGCAATTGCATGCATTGTACTAACAGATGCAGTATCATAAATTATTCCCCAAAATTCATCCGGAAGATTTACAATTTGTCTGAACCAGTTTAATGTAACTTCCTCAAGTTCTGTCAGTGCCGGAGAAGTTTTCCACAACATACCATTTGAATTTAATGCCGAAGAAAGAATGTCAGCCAAAATTCCCGGTCCGCTTGAACTTGCACTGAAATAAGCCATAAATCCGGGGTGATTCCAATGAGTTACACCGGGGATAATAATTCTGTCAACTTCAGATAAAATATTTTTTAAACTTTCAGCAACCGAAGGCGGAGTTTGAGAAAATTGCTCTTTGATTGACCCCGGAATTGACTTTGACAAAACCGGATATTTTTCAATTTCTATAAAATAATTTTTAACCCACTCTATAAATTCAAATCCATTTTTCTGAAATTCCTCAGCAGGCATGTCAAGATTTTCAATCATTTCTTCTCCCAATAAATTTTAATTCAACACTGACAGAAATATACTGATTTGCTTTCTCTTTTTGAATTGCTGCTGCCATTCAGTATTTTTGCAATCATTTATAAACAAAACAAGAACAAAATGAAATTAAGTAAAAGTTATATTCCAACACTCAAAGAAGTTCCAAACGACGCAATTATTCCAAGCCATATTTTAATGCTTCGGGCAGGACTGGTAAGAATGTTATCAGCCGGAATTTATTCCTTTCTTCCACTTGGTTATAAAGTTATAAAAAAAATCACACAGATCATCAGAGAGGAAATGGATGCAATTGGCGGACAGGAATTTCATCTGCCGGCATTAAATCCAAAAGAAATCTGGGAACAAACAAACAGAGTAGAAGCGTTTGGCGATACGATGTTTCATATTAAAAACCGCGATTATGTTTTAGCTCCGACTCACGAAGAAATTATGACTTATCATGCAAAAGGGACTTTAAAATCATACAAAGATTTGCCGCAGACGTGGTATCAAATTCAGACAAAATTCAGAAATGAAGCAAGACCACGAAGCGGTGTTATTCGCGGAAGGCAATTTTTAATGAAGGACTCTTATTCATTTGATTCAAGCTGGGAAAATCTTGATGCATCATATTCATTGCATGATAAGGCATACAGAAAAATTTTTGAAAGATGTGGGTTGAAATTCTTTGTTGTCGGTGCTTCAAGCGGTGCGATGGGCGGAAATAAGTCTGAAGAATTCATGGTGAAATCTGATGCCGGTGAAGATACTGTTGCTTATTGCGAAAAATGCGGCTACGCTGCAAATGTGGAAGTGGCACAGTCAAATATTGAATCCGTTGCAAGAAATTCTGAGTCGAAAGAGATATATGAAATCAGCACGCCAAATATTCATTCAATTGATGAACTGTGTGAGTTCCTGAAAATACACGAACAGGAAACAGCCAAATCACGGGTTTATATGCATAACGAAAAACCCGTTCTTGTTTTGATGAGCGGAAATGATGAGGTAAATGAAACGAAACTTGCAAATGCTCTTGGCGGACAGGTTCGTCCCTGTCATCCGGATGAATTGAAAGAAATTACCGGTGCAGATGCAGGTTCGATTGGTCCAATCGGTTTCAGCCACAGAATTATTGCTGATTTAAGACTGAAAGACGGAAATAATCTTTACAGCGGTGCAAACAAAAACGATTTTCATATCGGTGGAATCGACTTAAAACGCGATGTTCCGAAAATTGAATATTTCGATTTGAGATCTATTTGCAGCGGTGAAAAATGTACCCGTTGCGGGAATCATTTGGAAGTTTTCAAAGCAATTGAACTTGGACATATTTTTAAATTAGGAACTAAATACTCTGAAGCACTTGAAGCAAACTTTCTTGATGAAAAAGGTGAGGCAAAACCAATCATCATGGGAAGCTACGGAATTGGGGTTGAAAGAGTGATGGCTTGTTATATCGAGCAGAACTTCGACGAGAAAGGGATTATCTGGTCAAAATTGCTTTCGCCTTTTGATTTACATCTGATTGGTTTGAATATGAAAAACGAAATGATAGTTTCAGCAAGTAATGAAATTTATGAGAAACTGAAAGCTGCCGGTTATGATGTTTTGTTTGATGACAGAAAAGATTTTTCAGCCGGTGTGAAATTTAATGATGCCGATTTGCTTGGCATTCCGATTCAGATTATTGTCGGCGAAAAAAATCTAAAAGAAAACAAACTTGAAGTCAAACTCCGCCGAACCGGCGAAAAATTTATCATTGACAGAAATCAACTTGAGCAGAAGATTTCTGAATTTCAAAGTATGATATGATTTTCAGCCAATGAAATCAGCATTGTATTTGGTTTCAACTCCAATCGGGAATTACGATGATATCACTTTGCGTGCTATAAAAGTCCTTTCCGAAGTTGATGTTCTTGTCTGTGAAGAATACAAAGAAGCCCGAAGATTATTGTCTCATCTAAAAATTCAGAATCAGAATTTGCTTTCACTGAACGAGCATAATGAAAATGAAAAAGCTGCAGAAATTCTTGGATTGATAAAGCAAGGAAAATCTGCAGCTTTATTCAGTGATTGCGGTACACCGGTTTTTTCTGATCCGGGACTGCGGCTTTCAAAGTTATGTATTGACAATAAAATTGAAGTTATTCCTGTTCCGGGGGTAAGTTCATTATTAACCGCATTAACAGGAGCTGGAATCAACATTGATAATTTTTATTATGCCGGCTGGATTTCACCAAAAACTGAAATCCGTTTCAAAGAATTGACCAAGTTAAAGCAAAAACACGAGCTGCTCGTTTTCATGGAGACTCCATACCGGTTAAAAAAAATCATTTCGGATATAAGAAAAACTTTTGGCAACAGCGTTTATTCTGTTCTTGCTTATGAACTTACAACTGAAAATGAAAAATTTTACCGCGGAACAATTTCAGATATTGAAAATATTGTACTTGAGAAAAATCTCAAAGGTGAATTTGTTTTGCTTATTGACAACAGAAAATAATTACTTGATTTGATGATTATTTTTTGATTAGTTTGCACATAAAGTTGAACCGATTTCCGATTAAATTAGTTTAAGCAATAAAAAAGGAATTAAAATGTTAACCGTACAGGATGTTGATTTAACCCCGAATCCACAGGCATTGAAATTTATAGTAAATGAAAAACTGCTTGTTTCTGAGAAGAGAAATTTTGCAAACAAATCAGATGCAGAAACCGACCCGCTTGCAAAAGCGATTTTCGAAATTGAAGGCGTAGTTTCCGTATTTTATATGGATCGTTTTATAACCATTGAAAAAGACCCGAAAGCAAATTGGGGACAGATTCAAAAGCCATTTGTTGAATTAATAAAAAAATTTGATGTAAGTTTGATTCCACAGGAAAATATTTCTGAAATACAGGCAAAAGATTCTGAAATGCTGAAAAAAATAAACGAAATATTAGATCAGCGGGTTCGTCCCGCACTTGCAGGCGATGGTGGCGGATTGGAAGTTGTTGATCTGAAAGGTAACACGTTATT
>PFVB01000135.1 GCA_002790395.1 Ignavibacteriales bacterium CG_4_9_14_3_um_filter_34_10
CCTCTTTATTCAGAGGATCATTTTTCAAAGCCCATTCGAACATTGTTTTAGAATTTTCCAACAAATCAGCTTTCAAAAATACCTCACCTAATCCGGTACATGCACGTGATGAGTTGGGATTTATTTCTAACTCTTTTTTAAAATAATCGTTTGCAAATTCTGTTTCATTAATTAACAGTGCAGTATTCCCAGCTAAATTTAACAAGTCCGTGAAATTAAATTTGTCATGATTTTCATGCTCGTATTTATCAAAACTCTTAATTGCTTTTGATAATTCTTCCAATCCATGTTTGTAGTCTTTATCTTCATGTAAAATCAATGCACGCTTAATGCTTTGAGTAAAAATATTTTGATTAACCGGAATTAATAAGTTTCTACTCTTAGGTTGTTTCCCGTGAAGCCAAATTTCATCAGGGTCAGCTCCCCATTTATCGACAAAAATCTGCTTATTTCTTTCAAGTCTTTTGGCATATTCTTCATTGCCGTTTGCCTTAAAACTTTTCGAACCGTAATGATGAATAAAAACATCCTGTGCGATTATGGTTTTATATCCAGCAAGTTGAGCACGAAGACAAAAATCATCATCTTCAAAATTACCAGGAGAGAACCTTTCGTCAAGTCCGCCAAGAATAGAAATCAGTTCCTTGTTAATTAATGCACAAATAAATGCAATTCTCGGGGATGGCATCCAAGAATACTTCCTTTTCTCATGAATAGATTTAGCATAAAAATGCATAGCCGGTATTGAAGTATAATTTGCCTGCGAATCAAATTGAAAACCACTTATTTTATTTGAGACTGGACCAACAATTCCGGTTTTAGGGTTTTGTTCCATCACTTCAAGCAAATTCTCCAACCAATTTTCAGTAGCAATTGTATCGTTGTTTAGCAGTACAACATGTCTGTTAACAGATCTTCTTATACCCTGATTACATGAATATGGGTAACCATAATTTTTTCCGTTTGTTATAACAATTAAATCTTTCTGAGTCTTTAAATATTCAACTGTTCCATCTGTTGAACCATCATTGACAACAATCACTTCGTAAGGAATTCGTGTATTCATGCGAATACTTTCCAGACAATTTTTGGTGTATTCCAGTTGATTGAAAACCGGAATCACAATACTTACAACAGGAACGAGAAGTTCATTTAGATTATCCAAGTTTATTTTATTTTTCCATTTATAATTCAGAAGCTTTGAGTTTTCTGTGACATTATCAAATCTTCCTGTCGTTTTGGATTCATAGTGAAATATTTCCGTTTCAGGACAATATTTAATTTTATATCCTTTCTCCGCAACTTTGAAACACAAGTCAACATCTTCATAGCCGTTGATATATCCTTCATCAAAACCTCCAACCGCATCAAAGACATTTTTGTTAATCAAAAGACAGGCACCCGTTACAGCTTGATAATTGCGATAAACATTAGCTGGTATGTAGTCTTTTGCTTCTTTTTGAAAAAGGTGATAGGCAACCAATTGGTTCTTATAATCCGCAATGGCAACTCCTGCATGCTGAATAGTTTTATCCGGATAAAGTAACTTAGCTCCAACAATTCCAACATTCATATCCATCGAAGCAGAAATTAACTTATCCAACCAATCTCCAGAGACTTCCGTATCATTATTCAAAAACACCAGATAGTCAGCATTCGTTGATTTTGCACCAATATTATTTGCAATTGCAAATCCATAATTTTGTTCATTAAGAATGAGTTTTAGATTAGTATATTTTTTTAAGAATGGTTGTATGCTTTTTCTTGTTTCGTCTGTTGAATTATTGTCAACAATAACAATTTCATATTTTGTTTTATTTATATTTCTTTCTAATAATGCCTTCAAACATCTATGTGTAAAACCCCAGTTGTTGTAAGTCGGAATTATTACTGCCACCCTAATATCTGCGAACTTATTTTTACCTTGTTTATCAACTTTTTTAAGGGGATAAACACTATTTAAAATTTTTGCATAGTTGACAACACGACCGTTGCCACTAAAAGCATATTGGATATTTTCCAAATTAAACTTTGCTACATCATCAATTATTGCAATTTTTTCCCAAGCATTTTGTTTTATTTTATTGTTTATAAACCTCTCTGAACTTTCTTTTTTGTCATTAAAATAAACAAATACATTTTTCCCTTCGGCAGCAATTATTAATTCCACCGTATCTAAGTTATATGATACATTACAAATCATTGCAACTTCAAACTGTTCATGTTTACGCAGCATATCAATTTTATAAATCATGTACTTGATTGACTTAAAATTGCTATCATTACACAGAATTAAGACACAGTTCTTATGAGAAATAAATTTATCAGAAAGCGGATAATTTTTATTCAATATTCTTAACCGGTTTTCATAATACTTCAAGGGATCTCTAAAGAACAACCCTGTTATTTGTTTTTCTTGCACCGTCGAATATATTCGTTTTGAATATTCTGAAGTAACAACCGCTACGAAAACGGGCTCTGAATAAACTGCAAGTCTGCGATACATATCCCAGTCGATAAGTACATTTAATGTTTCATCATACATTCCGGCTTTATCAAAAAGTTTTTTGGAGTGTACAGCACAAAGATTTGGAATGTGATTCATAAAGCGAAGCATTCCTGAATTAACTTGTCTTGCATATCTTATAGAGTTTTGCTTGACCTTCCAGCCGGTTTGAGAAAATTCTTTTTCAACTTCTATTGCTATAGAATATGCAAATTCATTTTCGGGATGAGTTTCCAGATATGAAAACAAAACCTCAAGATGATTTGGATAATAAAGGTCATCATCATCAAGATAAGCTATATACTTACTGTTTGAATTGTTGATTGCATAATTCAATGCTCCAGCTTTCCCCTTGTGTTCAATATTATAATATTTAATGCGCGGATCATTAAATGATCTAATAATATCAGATATATCTTCCCCACCATCATTTACAACAATTAAATTCCAATTTTTGTATGTCTGATCAATTACACTTTGAATGGCCTCAGCAATTAAATCCTGACGGTTATAAGTAGTCATCAAAACAGCAATCATCGGATAATCTTTATATTTATATTCTTCCCAAGGTTGTGTTGTATAAAGGGCATTAATCAGCAATGGGGATGCAGATCCGGTAAGCTCAATTCTTTCTAATTCAAAAGGATTATAATTATGATTAATTCTTTTCGGATTAACGCAAACAGCCAGCAAATGATTCTCTTTACTCTTCTGCAGAGCTTCGTCAGAATACAAACCCCAAGGAAATGAATAAGCAAAAACGTCAGTACCAAATTGCGATATAAGTTTCTTTCTACTATCGTTTATTTCTATTTCAATTCTACCATTATATACGGAATCGCTTTCATACGCCCCAATATTATTTCCGAATTGCTCAGCTAAATATTGTGATAATTTTTTAATGTATTCTTCTTCATCTACGTCTGAATTATTTTTATAAAATTGCAGGCATGCTTCAATTATATTTTGGTGCGGAATAAATGTTTTGTGTTTAATGCAAGAGGCGTATTCAAAAACAGGGTAACCGTGTTCCTTTAAATTTTCCATAAGGTTAGAATATCTTTGTTGCCCCTTGTAAACGTCTATAAGTTTTGAAGAAATAAAACATTGAAAATGATTAGCTGAGTGATTCTGAATATCAAGAAATGGATTACCGATTATAGATTTCCATTTTGTTAAAGCATTTTTATCTATTCTTTCAGAAATTAGAAAGCTTGAAGCATGTAAATTATTCTCTCTCAAGATTGGATAGGCCTTAATAATATCTTCAACCGATCCATCATCTAAAGTAATCCAGTAGGGATGCTTATAAAAAACATTTCGATGAACCAGATTATTAACTTGTGCACTTGTCAAAGAAACAAATCCGGCTCTTTTAAAATGCGAAATAACATTATTGAAGCGAGCACTGAAACTTTCTTTATCAAAGGACGGATGATCCAGAACAATTGGGAAGTTCAATTTACATTCTATTTCCATTTTTCCAAGTTTGCTAAAAGAAATTCCGTCGATGATTACTTCTTCACGGTAAGCAAAAAATTCTTTTATTCTCTCGTAAAAATCAACACCATATTGTCTTAGGTTCCCAAACTTTTGAGGTTCACTATATTCAATAGTCTTTCTCATATTTTTATTATGCGGAACCTCAAGCAAAGCAAATCCATTTAGTTTTGTTACGCGAGCAATTTCGGAAAATGCTTTCATGTCGTCTGGTACTTCTTCAATAACATGCTGCATCAAAACGAGGTCAAAAGTATTGTCTTCAAATTTCAAATCGCATACATCCATTTCATAATCAATCCATGAAGTATCTCGTTTATCCAAAGGATTTCCGTGTTTCCATTTATCAATGCACACGTATTCACAGCCGGCTTCTTCAAAATACTGTCTGTAAATTTTATTGTTGAGCGGCGATATCTCGAGCACTTTCATTCCTGGCTTGATCAAATTATCTCTATCGAGCAGGAGCCAAAGAGCTCGCTGTCTTTCGAGACTACTGCAAACCGGGCATCTAACTTTTTGACGCGAACCCATCGCAAGGAAATCATCGCCTTTGTAGCCGCAAATATTACATTTAGTATATATTGATTTAGTTGATGAAATCTCATTCAACAATTTTACTATTTCACTTGCATGCTGATTGAATGTATATACTTTGCATTTTTCCTTTACTTCTGCTGCATTAATTTTTCTTTCATTTTCATTGTCAAGGAAATAATCAATTTTTTGAATTAACTCATCAGGAGTTTTGTAGTATACAATGTTAAGTTCATTCATTCCTTCAACATAATTACTTATTTGGAATGCCTGCATTAATGCAAGGTCAAATGTTCTGTTGTTTATAAATCCATTTTCACGCATCGTTTCCTGATGATCATTCAGAACAATCTTAGCTTTGCTATAAAGCGAAGGTAAATCAGTCCATTCAACAAAATCAGCTTTTATATACTTAGTAGGAACGTAACCTTCCCAATATTTGCCAATAATATGCAGATTATAATCCTTCCCGGATTTTACAATTTCGTCAATAATAGAACGGCAACGCTTGTTTTTAAACTCATAATTATTCCCAACGAAAAGAAGGTCAATGTCTTTTGTCTCGACCGACGCATTATCGTTGAAGATATTTTCATCTGTAGCTTGAGGAATATAATGACACGGAACCGAAAGTCTATCTTTAATATTGGTAAAATATTTTTGTGAAGCGCAAAGCACAAAATCATAGCGGTTTAACTCTTCAACGGTGTGAAGTTCAGGATGATTGATAATCCAAATTACATTTATGTTATGTTCTTTAATCGAGTAAGTTGACAATCCTTTAATATGAATAACAACATTTATCTGCTTGTCGGACTGATCCCATTCGTTCAGATAATGAATAACACAATTGTGACCGCTTTTTATAATTGCTCTCGAAAGAGATTCTGCATAATAAATATCGCCCCAGCCGGTATCTTGCCTTGACGGCACACCTATTTTAATTGCGAAATTAATTTTATGAGGAAGATTATATTTTCTTTTAAAGGAATACGGAGAATTAACGCCTCTTACTTTATCGTAAAATTTTTCGATATCATTTTCTACACGATTAAACCACCGATTAAAAAATATTCTCTCATTTCCCTTTGCATAATTTAGTCTTCCTTCACTTTGACTTTCAAGATGATATATAAACACTTCACCGGTATAGAGAACTTTCAATCCAAAGTTGCGAACCTTGAAACACAAGTCCATATCTTCCCAACCGTTTACAAAACTTTCGTCAAAGCCACCTAAGTTTTCGAAAATGTTTTTCTTGATAAACAAACACGCACCAGTTACTGCTTGCATCTCTTCAACTCTATTTACAATGGGGTGTTCGTTTTTAAAAAATTTAAAGATATGTTCAGGCTTTTTATGATGATTAAATGCTATGCCAGCATGTTGAACCAAATTATCAGGATATAATAATTTAATCCCGACAATGCCGATTTTTTGATCGTTCAAATATTCGAGCGGTTTGCTAACGAAATCATTATTTGCCAATGTATCGTTATTAAGGAATAAAATATTGTTGTACTGTGCATTTTTTACGCCAAGGTTGTTTGCATTTGCAAATCCTAAATTAGTTTCGTTCCTTAAATAGATTAGTTCATATTTAAGTTCTTGTTTTAATTCATCAATTTTTTCTTTTGTCCCGTCCAATGAGGCGTTATCAACGATAATGACTTCAAACTGAACTGATGTTTGTATTGTACTCAATGAACGAAGACAATTGATTGTTAATTCCTTTTTATTGAAGACAGGAATAATGATTGAAATATTCTGTGTTGATTGCGGCGAGCCAATCAACTCACTTTTTATTTCTTCAAATTTTTGTTTTATAAACAAAAGGTTATTTAAGGCAAGCTCGTTTTGCGGGTCGAGTGATAAAACTTTATTCAAATATTCCAGGGCATTCTGATAATTGTTCTCCAGTATATGTATCACTACCAGATCATTCAGTGCATCGACTGAATTCGGATTAATCTCGGAAAGAATTTGATTTAACACTTTAAAGGCATCTTCATATTTTTCTTGCTGAATATATTCTTCAGCGGTTTTAATAAGTTGAGTTTCCATTTCTTTCATATGCCAGCTTACGGAATATTAATATTTAGTTTTTTGTACTACTACTGCCGAATACAAATTATCAACATCTGGAAATTGAATTAGGGCTTTGTCTATTTCTAATAATGATTTTAACAACAATAAATCCTCTTTATTATTTTCATTAAAATTGCATATGATATCATCAAGCACTCTCATGTATACAATGCCGCCAAGTTTTTTAATTTCTGCATGCGGAAAATATTTTTGGATGGATTTAATTATTCTACTTGAATCTGCGGCTTCGGAGGGATCATCTTGAGCAAGGGCCTGTGCGCTTGGTTTATAACAGATACGGCTGAAATGAGATCCGTTACGCGGATCAACCATATATTTAGTGGGCAATGCACTTCTTATTGCGGTTGCAATTTCTAAAGACTTATCGGAAAATTGAAATCTGCTGGGACCAGTATATTCATTCATACAAAAGAAGCCATCGTTCTTTAGAATCTGCCGGCACCATTTAACAGCTTCATCAACATCAAACATATGGTGCAGAGAATCATACCAATAAACTAATTCAACAGTTTCTTTTTCAATTGATTGGAACACGTCTTCGTTATGATAAGCAATCTTATCAAGAATATTTAATTCTTTTGCCCTTTGTAAACCTTGTTTAATTCTTACCTCGGAAAGTTCATATAAATCAAAATGGGAAACTACTCCCTCAAGTATTAACTTCATTTCTGTTACCCCAATTCCGCAGCCAACTGAAACCCCTTTCTCCAAAACTCCCCCGTTTAATTTTTGCTTGAGTAATTGTATTAATCCGCCTTCATCACCCGATGTTAAACGATTGTAATGATTCCAAATTGTAGGGCTGCCCCACCATCGAAAATTATGTGAGCTTTTCGTATTCGAAACATTATCCCAGTGTTCCTTTATTATCTGAGTTTTTGATTTTTCTGAATCATTACTACTTTGTTCATTATTATCGTCAGATTTTTGCGATTCTTTGAAAGTTGTAACTTCCTGCGGTAGTTCTTGAAGTATATAATCCAAATTCCCTAAAGCAATTTCATTTTGTGGATCTTTATCTAATATCTGGCGAATAATAGAATTAGCTGAGTCTATATTCCCATCTAATAGTTCGGTGACTGCATAATTATTTGCCGCATCAATTGAGTTTGGATCATAAATCGTTAAAATATCACTAAGAATTTGTTTCGCTCTTTTGATTTCTCCCTTGTTAATAAAGTCTTCGGAAAGCATTATTAGTTCATTAATTTCTTGCTGGGTTTTTTCAGTTTTAAACATTTTATCTACATTATCTAATAGGGTTGAAAAGTTCTCTTCGGTAACTGCAGAAAAAGAATTACCTGTCCCTGAT
Source organism: Ignavibacteriales bacterium CG_4_9_14_3_um_filter_34_10 (assembly GCA_002790395.1). Classification (GTDB taxonomy): domain Bacteria; phylum Bacteroidota; class Ignavibacteria; order Ignavibacteriales; family Melioribacteraceae; genus UM-FILTER-34-10. The sequence continues at coordinate 7,965 of PFVB01000135.1, forward strand.
TTTAATAGATAAGAAAAATACTCGTCAATATTTATCCCCGCAGGATTATTATGATTTAGTTTTATCAAATAATTATCTGAAATGAAATTTATAAACCGTTTCGCGTTTTCAGTTTTTTTATCAAATACTTCTTTATTAAAAGCATCTTCTATAAGTTGTTGCAAATGATTAACATCTCTTAATTCGTAACATGCGTTCCATCCGTTCAATAAGCTGTTCCCAATTAATAGTAATGGTTTTTCATATAACAGAACTTCGTACTGAACCGTTGTTGACATTGCAGCAACAACTTCTGCAGATTCGATAAGTGTATGTATATTTGCATTGCGTTCAACTATTATTCCCTTATCTCTGTTTTCAGAATATTCTCTTTTGTCGAATGGATGTGGTTTGAAAATCAAAACTCTTTCAGTTTGCTGAGAGATTATTGAGGACAAATGTAAAAATGCTTCTTCAGTATTTTTAAAGTATGGTGAGTTACAAAAAGATTGATAGTCATTTGCTGAATTTACTCCACTTGCAACATCCCACTGACCAGCAAAGAATAATATCTTCTTACCTGCTAAATTATTTTTACTTATATAATCCTGACTTGATTCATATTCCTTCTGTTCATGTTTGTCAATTCTGTTATTGAAATAATATTTCTTGATCGTCTCAAAATTATCTGGAAGATTTTCCGATCTATTTGCTAATCCAATTTCAAATTTTTGTGAAGAAAATGCACCATTACCATTTAGATCAAACATCAATGTTTCGGGTAACAATCCTCTTTCTGCAAAAAAAGTTGGAATAAAGTAAGAAGAAAAGACACTTTTAAATATTATTGATTGCGGAACCGTTCCAGACCATAAAAATGCAAATGCAGGTTTAACTATTTCAGCAATTTTATGAGCAACCGCAATACATTTTTGAATTCCTATTTTATAAATTTCTCTATCCGCATTTTTATCATCGTTAAATTCAATGTCGATATCAATTAAATCGTTATTGTAATACTGTGTGCTATCAATTTTTAAAATTAATTTGCTGTATTCTTTTAATGAAAAAGGAATTTTCAGAACCTTACTTTTTAATTCAGGAGATACAGTTGAACTCAACAAAAGAAGTTTATATCCACAAGATTCAATTACAGAATTAATTCTGTTCAATGTTTCAATTGTTTCCGGAACCATCGTACGGAAATTTGTCATTAATACAAGATTATTATTCTCGCTGATAATATTGGCTCCTAAATTTCTAATTGCAAATTGGCTTTATATTCTTAAAACATTCCATATTTTTCTGTAAGTTCAGATGTTTTAATTCCTTTGGCAACATCAATTAATATCATTTTTTCATTTTTCATTTTCTCAAGCGCAGTATCAATTATTTCCCTCTCGTACTTCTTTGGAATCACAACTATTCCGTCTTTATCACCAAAAATCAAATCATTTTTATGAATGCTTATTCCATCAATAATAACAGTCCTGTTTTTTGCAGTTACTATTCCACGCTTACGTGTGTCTTTACAATAATTCCCTTTCGAAAATACAGGGAAACCAATATCTACAGTTTCACGAGTGTCCCTTGTAACCCCGTCAATAATGGCTCCAGAAGCACCAGCCCGTAGAGCAAGATTAGCATTTAATTCTCCGAAGAAAGCAAAGTCGGGTATTTTGTTTGCAACCACAATAATATCATTTGACACAACGTTATCATACAGATTCAGACTGTCATAAATCTTTTTAAAATCTTC
>PFVB01000160.1:0-1343 GCA_002790395.1 Ignavibacteriales bacterium CG_4_9_14_3_um_filter_34_10
CATAACTCAACTGATAACGAATCAGAGTTTTTATTAAATCCTTATTCAACGGAGTTGGGCGGTGCGGGAATTCAATCCGCCCGATTTCTTTTCGAAAAAAATATTGATGCTGTTATAACAACAAATATTGGTATTCATCCATTAAGTCTTTTTAATTCTCTAAATATAAAAGTTTACTTTTGTTCAAATAAATCTGCTGAAGAAGCATTAAAGTTATTTAAGAAAAATAAACTCAAAGAAATTGAGACTAATGAAAATGAACTTTATACAAAAAGAAATAGAAAGAGATTTAGAAGAAATTTCTCTAATGATATCATAATAAAACATCATAATAAATTATAGGAAACAGTATGAATGAAAGAATAGCAATTTCAATTGAAGAAAGCGGCAATGGAAGAGAAACAGTTGCAGAACATTTTGGAAGATGTTCAAAATTTAAAGTTTGTGAACTTGATGATGATAAAACTTTAATTAAAACAGAAATATATTTTAATCCCTTAGTCGGTGAACATAATGGCGCTTGCCAATTACCGGGATATGTTAAGCAATTTAATGTTAACACAATTATCGCCGGTGGGATGGGACAAAAAGCTGTTAACAATTTTCTTAATTACGATATAAGTGTTATCACCGCTCCTGGACTTTTATTTCAGGAAGCTTTCGATCTATATTTGCAAGGAAAGCTCAGTGGATATGAGGCTTGCAAGCATGAACATCATCATCATCATGAACATAACCCTGACAGTGAACATCATTATGATCATCACCATAATTAAATTTTCATTTAATTTTGAGAAAACAAATTGTACGTTCCAACAAAAATATTTTTTACAAAAGGGGTTGGCAGGCATAAAGATTATCTCAGCTCTTTTGAACTTGCACTACGCAATGCAGGGATTGAAAAATGCAACCTGGTTTCAGTCAGCAGTATATTTCCTCCTGGTAGTAAAAGAGTAAGCAGGGAAGAAGGATTAAAGGAGTTAAAGCCCGGTCAAATTACTTTTGCGGTGATGGCAAGAAACTCAACTAATGAGCCTAACAGATTAATTGCTGCATCAATTGGCGGAGCAATTCCTGCAGACAACTCTCAATATGGTTATCTGTCAGAGTATCATCCATATGGGGTAACAGAAAAAAATGCAGGCGATTATGCAGAAGATTTGGCGGCTCAAATGCTTGCAACAACATTAGGAGTTGAATTTGATTCTGAAGCTGATTGGAATGAACGAGAACAGGTTTTCAAAATGTCAGGTAAAATCGTTAAGACATTTAATGTCACTCAATCTGCTGAGGGTGATAAAACTGGTTTGTGGACTACTGTGATTGCTGCGGCAATTTTATTA
>PFVB01000160.1:1420-2584 GCA_002790395.1 Ignavibacteriales bacterium CG_4_9_14_3_um_filter_34_10
CATTATTCACTCCTTCAGAAGAACATCAAAGTTATCCCGGAAGAATGCACGGAGGCATTGCTTCAGCCATTCTTGATGAAACAATTGGCAGAGCAATATTAAACAAATATGAAACTGAAGTTTGGGGTGTTACGGTGGAATTAAATTTGAAATACAAAAAACCAATTCCTCTTAATCAACAACTAAAAGTTATTGGCAGAATCACTAATGAAAATAGCAGAATGTTTGAAGGAACAGGTGAAATCGTTTTGCCAAATGGTGATGTGGCTGTTACAGCCCAAGGGAAATATTTAAAAGTACCAATAGAAAAAATCACTGACTTTGATGTCGAAGATGTTGAGTGGAAAGTAGTTGAATTAAAAGATGATCCAAAGGAAATTGTGTTATAAAGTATCTATTGTTTGGTTATAAATTTAACTTAGCCAGAACGCCGAGAAAAAGTTATTTGAGTCTGGCTGTATTGTAAAAATTAAAACATTCAACCTTTTTAATGGCGTTTATTAGCGAGCTGTTAACTTTAATAATCTTAAATATTCCGATCTTATTAATGTATTAATTAATAGAATATCTAACTACTGTAAATAATTTCAAGAAATATTCTTTTAAATAAAATTAAATTATAACAGCATCTTTCTTTATATCTTATCATCTAATTCTTATAATTAATTAAACTATTTTTATAAAGAAATGCTCAATACAATTTTAAATCTTATCAAAGAATCAATTCAAATATCCTTGCTTGTTGCAGTGATGATGATATTAGTTGATTTGTTAAATGTTGTAACTAAAAATAAACTTGAATCTTTTTTTATTAATGCCAGAAAGTTTAAGCAATATGTCCTGGCTTCTTTAATTGGGACTGTACCGGGTTGCATTGGTGGATTTACCAATGTTTCACTATACATTCACGGATTAATTAGCTTTGGTGCGCTTGCAGGAGCGATGGTTGCTGTTTCTGGTGACGAAGCTTTTGTGATGCTTGCAATGTTTCCTAAATATGCCGTGATTCTTTTTGCAATCCTATTTGTTATCGGAATATTCAGTGGTTGGTTAATTGATATGATCGTGAAGAAATATAAAATTCCAACTTGCGAAAATTGTAAGGAGATGGTTATTCATCCTATGGAAGCTGGGTTTAAACACTATTTCATAGAACATATTTTT
>PFVB01000185.1 GCA_002790395.1 Ignavibacteriales bacterium CG_4_9_14_3_um_filter_34_10
AACAAATTCATTTGACTTGAATGAAATATTTTTGAAACCGCCAATAAATTCAATGCTTTTCTTCTCTATAGTATCAAGAATAAGTTTTTGAATTTCAATTTCAGATTCAGGTAAAGGTAGATTATTCTTTTCGACCAAATAAACTTTGATACCAATCGAATTGAAAACATCAGCCGCTTCTAATCCTATATATCCACTTCCAATAATCAGAACTGTACCCGGTTTTTTCTCTTTGATGAATTTCTGAATTGAAATCAGATTGTCAATATTTTTCAGAACAAACACATTTGAATAGTTTGAATTCAAATCCGGCAATTGTTTTGCCTGCGACCCGGTCGTCAGAATTAATTTATCGAAAGGGAAATTATACTTCGTACCATCAATCTTATTAATAACTGAAATTTCTTTTGATCTTCTATTAATAGATTCAACCAAATGGTTAGTATAAATCGTTACTCCTTTTTCAGACTTAAATTTTTCTTTATCGTAAAAAATTATTTTTTTATAGTCATCGATTTCACCAGACAAAACATAGGGCATTTCGCATGTACCTGTTGAAATAAAATCTGAAGCCTCTAATAAAACTACATTTGCAGTAGGATCTACCCGCTTTGCTTTAGCTGCGGCGGCGGGTCCGGCAGCATTTCCACCAACAATTAAAATGTTTTTTCTTTTATTTTGGTTAGGGCTAATCATTTTTCGGATTTTTATCTTTAAAAGTTATTGTGATCGCAACGCCCTTAAATCCGAAATTCCTTCTTATTAATTTTTCGAGAAACCTTCTGTAGGAATCCTGAATATATTTAACATCATTTGCAAAGAAAAAGAAAATTGGATACTTCTCCCCCACTTGGGTAATATATTTTATTTTTATTTCTTTCCCATTTGGAGTAGAAGCAGGTGGAGTTTTTGCAATTTCTTCAAGAAGAGTTTCATTCAGAACACTAGTTGGAATTTTCTTTTTTCTTTCTTCTGCTATTTGTTTTGCAAGTTCAACTAATTTGAAAATTCTTTGCTTTGTTAAAGCAGAAATAAAAATAATAGGAATGTAATCAAGCGAACCAAGATTTCTTTTTATCTCGTTTTCATAATATTTTGAAGTGTTGGTATCCTTTTCAACCAAATCCCATTTGTTGATTGCAAGAATAATTCCCTTTCGTCTGCTTACTGCTTCATCAAGAATTTTTTGATCCTGCTTCTCAAGTCCGAATTGCGCATCCAACAAAACAATTGCAACATCAGAATCAGCGATTGCTTTATAAGTTCTGATGTTGGAATAAAATTCTACGTTTTCATTAACCTTTGCTTTTTTCCTCAGTCCGGCAGTATCAACCATAATAATTTCTTCGCCATAATATTTTAACACCGAGTTTAAGCTGTCGCGTGTAGTCCCCGGAACATCTGTAACTATGCTCCTATCAATTCCTAACAAAGCATTGGTAAGAGAAGATTTCCCAACATTCGGTCTGCCGATTATCGAAATCCTTAATCTGTTATCTTCAAAAGCACCTTGTTCCGGAAATTTCATAGAACGAATAATTTCATCTAATAAATCGCCGGTATTCCTACCACTCAATGCAGAAATATCGAACACACTTTTAAGCCCAATTTTATAAAAATCTGTTATGAGAAGAGACTGATTCGAATTATCAATCTTATTAACAACAACAATTATCGGCTTGCTCGAAACCCTCAATAATTTTGTAATATTTTCATCAAATGGAGTAAGACCAGTCCTACCGTCCACAACAAAAAGTATCAAATCAGCTTCATCAATTGCAATTTGTACTTGCTCTCTTATTGCTGCCTCAAATACATCTTCTGAGTTTGGAACATATCCGCCGGTGTCAATAAGTTCAAATATTTTTCCATTCCAATCCACTTCTCCATAATTTCTATCTCTTGTTACACCGCTGATATCATCAACGATAGCAGTTTTATTCTTTGTAAGTCTGTTAAATAATGATGACTTACCAACATTTGGTCGGCCTACTATTGCTACTAAAGGATTTTGCATTGATTTATTCCGTTTTACTAAAAATTATATTGAATATTAAGTTTGGTAAAATATTCCGTTTCATATCCAATATTAATTTTATCAATACTCAAATTGGAACGAAGTTTTCTATTATTCTGACTCGTTGTCCAGGCTGCATCCACTGCACTAATAAAGTGATTGGCTATAATCACAATCACAGCTTTTGATGCAACATTATAATAACTGTTTGCTTTCCCCCTCATTTTTGAATAACCATCGAAATGAGGTGTAACAGGATCTTTTTTTGAATTAGTATAAGTGAATAAATAATTTTCATCAAAATCATCCCAACCTGGATTGAATTGTGGATATTTACCAATCATCTCATAATATTGCTGTTCACCGTAGCGTTCCAATCTGTGCGAATACCATCCGCCAATATCGCTTTCAAGCCGATTCAATACGTCCCAATTGACTTTTGTCCGTGCCTGATCATGAAATAAATTAGAGTAATCTGATGCTTGTAAATTATTCCCCATCAAAACATTTAGATGCCCTTCTAAATTATCAATTGTCCATCTTGCATACTTTGCAACATCCCAATTTGAATTGGCATACTTTTGAAAAACCAAAGTTTGATTATCACCTTTATTGTCATACATCAAACCAATAGTAATAGCCGCTGCTTCAGCAACAAAATATATAGATGCTCGTAAATAATCCTTTGAATAAAATTGTCCAAGACCTGGAACACCAAGCGACAATAATGCTGATAGAAATGGAGATTTTTTCTGTTCAAGGTTATCCTGATTCGCAGCATAAGTTTCAGTAAAAGAAGATTTCTGATCAAAATTAATATTACCGGATAATTTTATATCCTGCCCACAAATCGGATTGGATTGACTTACAAGAAGTAAAACAAAAATTATACTTTTTATATTCTTAGAAACTAAAATCAAATAATATTCCCCCATATAATTGAACCTCTTTTCCGTAGATGATTTTTTTATTCTGAACAGTTCTTTCATATTTATCAATTGCATAAGCAGCTGAAACAAAAATGCTTGTTGGAAACAAGTAGAATGAATTCATTTTTAATCGTAATTCCATTCCAACACCTTTCTTAAAATTATTAATTGCAGGTATTTTCCCCATCCATGCATTTCCTAAATCAGCATAAATCGATAAATATGTTTTGTCAAGGTATAAATGTCCCAACTTATAATCAATATTCTCAAATAACGGGAATCTGTATGTAAAATTTACCCAACTGATTTCATTACCACTAATTGCATAAAACGGGTATGATTTCATCCCGACTAATCCACCCAAATAGAAATCAAAAAAATCCGGAACCTGAGGACCTAAAATTGAACCTAATCTTATTTTAATATTAAGCGTGTGATTACTCCAAGCATTATAATGTTCATCCCAATTCAATTCTATTCTATGAAAATTAAATTTATTATAAACTGCTTTTAATAGCCCATCTTTAACTGTGTACTCACCGTTATTATTAAAATCATTAATCTCATAATTGTATTTTAATTCAACTGTTCTGCCTATTGGATTGATATCACTGTCAATTGTAGGCTTAATAGCATTGTGATTAAACTTAATCTGAATATTCTTACCAACTAAATACTTATCATCACTTGTCGGATAAAGCAAACTTGTATTGGGAATTACAAAGCTGCCGAGTGTGGCAGTATATTGACTATAAATAAATCGAAGTTCAAGATTATTTCCTTCAGCAAACACTTTATGATTGGCAGCCACATCAAATTCGAACAGATTATAAGTGACGTCTGTTTTAGCATGCGAATCGTATCTTGTAACATTATTGCTATCAACATACTCATTGAAGAAAAGGTCAACATTTGTTTTCCGGCTGATGCTGTATAATTCCAAAGTAATCTGCGGTTTAATTCCTAATTGATAAAGTAACGGTAATTTATTTCTGTATTCAAAACTTAGGAAAGCATCCCTTTCAAATAATTTATTAATTGATAAACCACCAAACACACTGTAACGGTTTAAGTAATCGCTTGAAGTAATGTAAACTCCGGGTTTAAACCGATCAAGTACAGAGCTTGATGTATTATAATTATCGTAACGAATGAATGGGAAAAAACTCCAGCGGGAAAAGAATCCTTTGTATGGTTTGGATTCATAATTTACAGGTTCTTTGTCATTGAATTCTTTCAGAGCCTGTAAATTAAATTTTTTCATATCGCCTTTTGGCTGATCAATACCAAGAGGAGCGTTGTCAATTTTAATATAATTTGCATTTGATGCGATTGACTTTTGTAATTCTTTTTTAAGTAAAAATATTTTATAACCACCTGATGTATAACCTGAATATACAAGATTCTCGTTTTGGTCGAATGCCGGCATAAACGCTCCGCCTAAAACATTTGTAATCTGCGTTTTTTCACCCGTATCAATCTTATACTTGTAAATATTAAATATTCCTCTTTCGTCACTTGAAAAAATAATATTGCCATCTTTATCTAAAACGGGATTCCGTTCATCAAATTCGGTTTTTATTATAAACTCAATTTTATTTGACTCATTAATTTTTACTTTGGCAATATCTCGTCCATGATGATATGAATAATCAAAAATCAAGCAAGAATCATCTTTTAAAAATTTGGGATTATAAACCTGCTCGCCATTTGTAAAAAAAGTAAGTTGCCGAAAATCAGATCCATCAATATTTGTAATTCCAATATTTGACGTTCCATCTTTCTGAAACACAAAACAAATTTTATCTTCATTATTAGATATTGAAGGATTATTCGCACGTAAGCCATAAGTAATTCTTTTCTCATCTTCACTTTCAATATCATAAATATAAAGGTCATGAATGTTGACCCACTTTGGATTATCTTCGCTTAACTTGGAGTAAACAACTTTTTTATCATTCCGAAAAAGCGAAAAAGCAGATCGAACATTCTCGACTACAGTTTTCTTTGTTTTGGTATCAATATCATACCTGATGATATTCGATGGGCTGAAATAATCTGAACCGGAATTAGAAATGAAATAAATGCTTTTCCCATCAGAAGAATATACAGGGTAAAAATTACCGAATCCTTCATCAGAAATTTGCTCTCCGACAACCAGATTATCAAATATTGGTTTGCTTCGTTCAGAATAAGATTTTTTTACATAAGTTTTCCATTCATCGTAAAGCTCCGGTCCATCAATTCCTAAAACATTTTTAACAGCAGCATCGAAAGTGAAAACTGTTAACTTTCCCAATTCTTTTGTAATCTCTCTTAATTTGTCTTCACCAAATTTTTGCGATATGTATTTTGTGAGCGCAAAACCGGAATTGTAAACCGATTCATTTCCCAAACTTGTTTTGTTAAAAATTCCCATCTGATTCCAAGTTAACATTTTATCATCAAGCACGTAGGAGCGCAAAATCATATCACGATGTGAATCCCAGTTATCATAATCAAAATCCTTTCTCATATATTGTGCAGTGCCTTCAGCGAACCAAGCAGGAATATTTATTGATGGGACAGGATAAGAGACAATCACATTCGGGAAACCATATAAAATATCGGGTCGCCGCTTTTCCTCGTAATTTAGAAATTGAAAATAAAATGCAGGAAGATTTCTGCTTAATTTCATTCCAGATTGAATTTGCACCATGTGTGTGAATTCATGAGAAATAACATTTCTCAACCAGTTGTGGTCACCACGCAAGTCAAAATCTAATGCCGATGCCCATATTTCAATTTTATTGTCAAAAAAATATGTGGCTCCGTTTGAGTAATCATCAATATCTTTAATTACAAAATGGACTTTTTCCGGTTCATATTCGTAAAGTGAAGTTAGCGGGAACCAAACATCCTCAATTATTTTTGCAACTACATTTGCTGTCCTTTCAGCTTCTTCATGATAATGAACATAAGCATGTTCAGTTGAAATTGTCAGCCAATTATAATCAGGTTGAAACTCATTAAACTGAGCATTAAGATTTACGGTTAATAAGATTATCAAAACAAAAAACTTTTTCATTCAACACCACATTTACTTTACGATAGCTATTTTAATTACTTTGCTTCCGGTATTACCACTTTGAGATTTTACTTTCAAACTTGCAAAGTAAATTCCACTATGAATGTTTTTAACATCCCATACAATTTCATTTTCAACGCCCCCAACAGCATTCATTGATAATTCATCTACAAGGTCGCCGGATAAATCAAATATTTTAACTTCTGCAACCGAATTATCTTTCACATAAAACCTGATATTTGTTTCATTACCGTAAACAGGATTTGGCCAGTTGTAAGCCGACTCTTCAGGAAAATATTTTGTGTTTTTATTTTTGCTTTCCGCTTCTGAAACCACCGAATTATTTGCTGTATTCCCGTATTCATTTCCCCATGATATTTTACCAAAATTAGATGAGATCTGCATAATATTTACGTTGCGCTGTATATCTTGAAAAATTAAATAACCATTTATACCATCACTACTAACTGTTGGATTAAAATTCATAACTTGTTCGATTGCAACAGGAAAGGAGCTGATTAAATTTCCATTGACCGGATTAAAAGCAAATAATTGATTACTTGTCGAGAGACCAATCAAGTCTGCATTGCTTTCATTATTAATATCCGCAACAATAAGTGAACTTAGTAAACTGTTTGTAAAATTAATCTTTATTGGAAAGTTGTCAGCTAAAACACCGTTGTAATTATATGCTTCAAAAGAATTTCCTTTAGTCAATAAAATATAATTATTCCCGTCTTTACGAATATCTGCCAATGCAAAATTTTTGATTACTTCGCCATAAATATTAATCTCATTCGCCAACTTTCCGTTATCAATTACAAAAAACTTATTGTTTTGGCAAAGCACAATAGCAGTATAATTTCCATTTGATTTTTCCTCAACTGCTAATTGAATTAAATCATCAGTAAACTCAATTATGCCATTTTTCGAATCCCAATAATTTTTCCCTGAAATGGCTGCAGTAATATTTTCACCGGAGACAATTTGTTTAATTGGTGCATCAAATATTTTTTGTTCGTTTGTTAGGTTATCATCAATATCTAACCCACTTTGAATTGAATACCTTAATAGTTTACCTGTATTGCTGCCTACGTAGAATTCTATTGAAGAATTATTTTTTGATACAACAATTGGACAAGAGAAATAATTTGAATCAGAATTGGTTTGACTTAAAATTTCATTTGCATTTACGGTTGCAATATTAATAGTATTAGAATCAGCGCCAAGGAAATATTTCATGCCATTAAAATTTAAGCTTGCCGGTTTGTATTTTGTCTTGAATTCTTTTTGGTCAATCAATAATCCTGATAAATTGTACTTTGAAAATGAAATCCCATCGAAGATGAATAATGAAAGTTCATCAACAATTTTATCAAAACTGATTCCAAGTATTTCTTTATCCAAATTAAACTTGCTTATTTTTTTAATCTGATCATTTCCCAAAACAACTCTGAAACTCATTTTATTATCAACGTTACTAATGTTTGATAAACTTATTAAACTATTTGCTCCACTATTTGATTTAGCATCCGGTTTGGAATAATCATTGAATCTGTTTTTATAATAATGTGCCGGATTAGTTTTATACCATGTATCTTCTTTTGAACCATCACCAATCACTTCATCACCAAAAATGGTTGTAAACTTTTCCCCAATATCAAAAATACCATCGGCCTCAATTAATTTTACGCCTTTAATTTTGCCATTATTAATAGAATTCGTTGAAAAGCTTTCATTAATAACATTTTCATCAATATGCCAAATTAAAAGCCCTATATCTTCAAATGAGTCTTTATCATCAGAATCCTGCCCTGGTAAAGCCCAATCATATTCATCTACATCAATAACTACACCTTTGAGTGAATCAACATCATAGTAATTAAAATGATCAATATCATTTGAGAAAGTTTCCGAAAAATATTTATCTCCAATCTTAAACGTCACTTTACAGCCGTCTTTTTTTGCATCTCTCTTTCTGTTTTCAATTAAATAATATTCGGAATTTGAAATAGGAATTTTGACAAAGGCTGTATCAGCAGTTGAAGCAACTTTCTCATTTGTCAATACTACATTTTTATCAAAACTGATTTCAATCGGGTCAATCCACCCCAAATATTTCTTCTCCCAAACAGATAATTCAGGTGGAAATAACCCACCAAAGGTAAATATTGATTGCCCATCCATTAAAGCAAAACGTCCGACAGCACTAATCCCGGTATCAGTGTTGTATAAGTCAGGTAAGCCTAAAAAACTTCCAATACTTGCTACGATCAGTCCGTTTGTTGAAAGTTGTAACAAATTAGTTCCAGTCAAACCTGTAATTTCTCTCGATTCTGTGCAGGGCAAAATAGCAGTATTATTAATTGTGCCTGTGGAATAAACAAATCCCTGAAATGAATCTCCAAATATTTTTTGAAAAGATCCGAGATTAAAAAACACAGAAGGTAAATCTTTTTCATTTCCAATACTTCCGGGCAGAATAATATCACCGCCAACTCCAGCATGAAAAATCACAAACATATTATAGTTCGAAAAATCAGCACCTTTTGATGCAGCAATATTCCAAACTTCCTTTGAAAAATTTCCCAAGGGAGTAAAATCTTTTTTATCATTTGCTGTTGAATAATCCCGAATTGTTTTAGAAACTTTAATCACTTGATCGAAAACTTCGAATGATAAATTCATTTTTTCATTTGATACTTTGGAGAAATAGTTTTGAGCAAATTCAAGATGATTTTTAAAGTATTGTGAATTATGAGGAAGCGGATCAATGATTGTGTTGCCATAATCCTTCGAATAAACCGAACCAAAAGTTCCGTCTCCAAATGTAGCTTCATCTTGATCGGTTTGGAATTCTACCATTACAGCCAAAATTTTCAAATCCGAAGATTTGGTATCCTTAGAAGCGGAAACTTCACGAATCGGATTAAAATTATTAATAAAAGATTGGGCAGATACGCTGCCCAATGAAATTAACCCAAATAAAATAAAGAGAAGATATTTATTCATAAAAATTAAATTCCTCTTGGAAATCCTAAAATTTTCTGCGGTTGAGCTCCCCAGCCGATCAATAATGAAAATCTCAATGTATCTGCCAAAGGATGATTTTCACCATCTTTAAATACACTGGTCGAAATATAACTAAAATCAAACCCATACATTTCATATCTTATACCAGCACCAATTGTAATAAATTTTCTATTTCCAAAAGAAGGATCTTCATAAAAATATCCTGCACGAAGAGCAAACATAAAATCTTCAGGTGTACCGTACCAATATTCTAAACCCATAGTTGTTACAATATCACGAAGCTCTTCACTAAATGGCTGATCAGCCCAGGCAGTAAAAATTGCCTCATAAAAATCTTTGCGTTTAACAGATTTACTTGTTCCGGTCGTATCTTCACCGATCAACCCCGCATCTGTTTTTGCGATTCCTTTATCAACAAGTAACTTAGAAAAATCAACTATGTACGTAAGTGAGTTGAACTCATCTTCGAATAATCGGAAAGCCATTCCTAACCTAAAATTTGTTGGTATTGGATCTGCCTGTGCTTGATCTATGTAGGCAATCTTTGGACCTAAATTACTAAGATTAACACCAATACTTAAACTGTTGTCATAATCTCCGATTAGCGGCAGACTTAATTTTTCGGGTCTCCACATCGCACCAATATCGAAACTAACCGTTGTTGCAACTCCGGTTCCTTTTTCATTCTCAGTCGGTTTATCCGAAAGTCTGCTGTGAATCAATCTGAAATTTAATCCAAGACCCCAGTCATTACTGAGTTTTGTTGCATATCCCAAAGTGAGTGCAGCATCGAATGATCTGAATTTTCCGATTGGATCCGGACTTGCCGATGAAGTTCGGACAAACTCACCATAATTCATATAAGTTATGCTTGCCGTCAAACTTCCGTCAAGTTCTTCCATATACTGGCGATAAGTCAGGTAATCATAAAAGATATCAAGTTGGAATTGCGGAAGCCATTTTGAGTGGGTGAGATTAACTTCCGAACCTGTTAAAAATGCTATTCCTGCCGGATTCCAAAAAATAGCAGAAGAATTATCAGCCAGACCGCCACCCGACTCGCCAATTCCAGCCGCTCGAGAATCCGGGGATAGAAGCAAGAACGGGACTGCAGCTTCTCCCTGTGCTTTGACATTTGTAGCAATGAATAAAAGACTAAATAGAACAATTAACTTTTTCATTATTATACCTCCAAGTAAAAACTTTTTTATCTTAGAACAGCGAGTTTACCCAAATAACTGCTGTTGATTTTTTTTTGATCATTTTTAATTATTAATTTATATAAATATGTACCGTTCGCAATAATGTCTCCATCATCATCTTTCCCGTCCCAAGGAATTTTAACAAACCTATCAAGAATATTGAATTCATTTAATTCCTTTATCATCCTGCCGCTGATTGTGTATATTTTAATTTTTATATCTATTGGTTCAGAAAAATTATGCTGAAAAGAGAAAGTAGTATGTTTTGAAAATGGATTTGGATAATTATAAACATCTTTAATTACCAAACTATTTGTATTTACAACCTCAAAATTTATTTCCGTTAATGTCGGATTGTTAAAAATATCCCATGCTTTAATCTTTATTTTATGTAACCCAACCGAGATGTTTGTAAAATTATAATGAATCAAACCTGACTTTCCTCCCGAATCCAGATCGCCGATAAAGTGGTTTGAAAAATCAACGGGTGAATTTTCATTATCATCAAGAACGCCTTCTAACTTATGCCCCACACCTGTGCCGCTGGTATTGAGTCCTGTTTCATCCGTTAGTTTGACTAACAAAGCAAAATTTTGATTAACTACAGATCCATTTTGGTTTGAAATATCATCAAAAAATATTTCAACATCAGGTCCTCTATTATCATTTACAATTGAAGAGTCTGTTCCGCCTACAACAATTTTATTTGAAGAACCAATTGCATCCATATCTTCATTAAAAGTATAAGCTATAATTTTACCATTTTTATTTTCATAAGAAATATCTTTAGGTACTCTAAAAGAAACAGCAAACTTTCCTTCATGAACACTTACTCTTCCTCTAAAAATTACGCCACCCTGTTCATTCATTGAATACTTTATATCTTCTAAAAATTTAGATTTCTCAGAGTCAAAAACAGTAAGAATCCCTTCGCCACTGTAAGTAGAATAATAATTCAGATTTTCATCTCTTACAAATCCTTCAATCTTTACTTCGGACAAAGCTTTAATCTGAATATCACTTGTTGCCGGCAGATTATTAATCTTATCAATTACAACCGACAACTTTGGCAATTTGATTTTAATTGCAGGGTCACAAAACAAATGGAATTTCTCATCGTTATCACCGGTTCGTTCTTGTTTAGTAAGTAAAAAAGCTTCCCCGAAAGTAACCTGTGTTCCAGCCCGAAATAATTTTGAATAAAACATTTCATTAATAGCAGCATTCTGATCTGAAAAAACTAAGCGTGAGGCACTAAATCCACCTATCATTCCATAGTTTTTTAACAGGAGCATTTCTTCGGTTCCGGAAATAATATTAGGGTCATCATATTTTCCAAAATCACAAGTTGCAGCAGTTAAAAAAAATAATTTCTCGTTTTTAAACTGAGGGATTGTTGAGTAACGCTCAAAAATATTTTCATGAGCCCAAACATCGGGGTTCCCATGCCCTGTGTAATTGAGCAAAAGAGTTCCGTTATTTACTGCATCTATCAATGCAACGTTGACCAAAGGTTTTCTTCTGCCGAATCCGGAAATAACTGTAGGATAAGCTGACAAATAAATTTTATTCTTATCCATAAAAACAGGAATTTTTTTGGCAGCTAATTCTTCCGCTTGTTTAGTATGAGTGTTCCCATCATCGCCTTTTGAGGTTAATCCATCATCAGCAATCAGGGTAACTCTTGTTCTCCATAAACTTCCATCATTATCATTTTCATATTTAATTATTTTATCTATATAATTATTCGCATCGGAACTATTCAAAATCGGAATCCGCCCAATAGCAATATCCGGCTTTTGGTCATTTTCTGAAATTCTTGAAAAAAAATCATCGAAAGGAAAAGAATACAATTCCTCTAAAGATTTTGCTGTTTGAAATGTAGGAATATAATTTGTGTTATATCCTTCAGAGTTTAAGAAATCATAAGTTCCATCTCCGAAAAGCAAAACATAGTATGGTTTGGTTGCCCAGTTATCAAATGAATATTTCAGAAAATTTCTAAGTGCAACAGGATCAAGTCTGCCGCAGGAAAATTCATTATAGATATCTTCTATAAAAACAATTTTCACACTCATTGAATTTGGCGAATCATTCTGTCTGTATTGCTGAAGTCTTTCAGCTTCAGTCTTGAATTTTTTTGAAGTAACTAAAATATATTCTGCTCCATCACTAATTCCCTGAATATTTTGGTTTTCAACCTTTTCAACACCTGAAATAGTTTTAAACTTTGTACTAGTACTTGCAACAAACTTTGAAGGATTAGCAGTTGTTTCACTCGCAATAAATCTAAAATCTCCCCCGCTGATAAATGGAGATCCAATAATTTTTACATTTGCAAAATCCGTAACATTGAAAACACTAATATCGCTATTTGAAAAATTTGACAGATTATATTCTATAACGGTATTTGTGTCTTTTGAAAAAAACATCAAATAGTCTTCATAGGCACGAAGTTCTCTTTCGTAAAAAATCTCAAAATAATCGAGCAATAGTTTTCCCTCGCTTGATGCAGGAGTAATATTAAATTTTATCTGGCTTGTATTGTTTGCAGGCATCCCTGAATAATTGGCAGTTATATTAAACTCTTTGCCCCAAATATATTCAGCCTTACCATAGCCAAATAATGTTTGATTAACAAGCGTTGTTCCGCTTTCGGTAATATTCAAACTGATATTTGGTGAAGAAGCATTTGCAAATCTGAACTTATATTTTAACCCGGGTTTGGCAATACTTTGGAGATTTGGCATATATGTTTTTGAACGGACAGAATTATTTAATTCATCTCCGTAGTAATCACGCCCTGATTTTCCAACATTTACTTTATCTTCATCAAGAAAATAAAAAGCTTTACTTGTAAATTGTTTATATGGATCCGAAGAAGAAATTGAATTTTGAACAGACATTCGCTTCCCTGTTTGTCCACCTGAAGTGATAAAATAATAATTCTTTTTAGAATAAATATTTTTCTTTCGGACAATATTTGAAACTTTCGAATCAAACTCCCACGAGTTACTTCCCTGTCCATAAAATAGGATATAATCGTTATCATCAAATTTACCGTCTTCTTCACCGGAAACGTAAATTGAATTTTCAATCAGCCCGACCGGATAATTATTATCAATATTTGTATCAAGATTAATTACACCGTTGTTAAAAATCTTTATTGTTTTTGGGCCAACATTGTTTGCGTTAATCCCAAGCTGGTTCAGCTGGCTTTTTGTGATTTTATAAATTCCCTCTTCCTGAATATCAAATCTATACCAGGTCCCTTCGCTTAAAACAGAATTTGTCTGAATTTTATTAAGTTTATTTTTTACAACTCCCCAGTTTGAAGCAACATCAAAATTCAAAACTGCTTTCTGCAGAAATTTATCTGTAATCTTTTCTTTATTAGAATGATCAGAAGAGTAATTTACCTTAAAGATAATTTTAGTAAATATTTTTATTTTCCCATTTTTCAAATCATATTGAAATGGAGAAATCCGAATCGAATAAACGTCTAATGAGCGAATAAGCCCATACTCGTCAAACTCAACCAATTTCGACTCTTCATTCATTCCTGATAATTTTTCAAATTTATCTAAAATAGAATATTCGGAAGAAGTTGATTGAAGAATTTGAATCGAATTTCCATTTTCGTTTGGAACTCCAATATTCACTAATCTTGATGGAAAACTTTTGGATTGATTTAATTTAAAAACCCCATTTGGAAGACTAATATCAGAAACTTCCATTTCTCCCGATTTTTGAAATTTTTGGTTAACAGAAAGAGTGTATGAGATTACAATAAAATTTGAGTTGGATTCAATTACTTTTATGTCTTGCGGAAAAATCGAAATGGACATAAAAATAAACAAAGAAAATAATAAAAAAACCTTGCTATTCATTTTAGAAACCTTTTTTGTTAAAAATTATTCAGATAATAAATATTAATGGTAGCAAATTTTTCTATTGATATTCCTTTATTTTTCATTGCAAAGTTAATTATCATATTAGCTAATTGTCAAGTCAAAATTACGTAATACAAAACAAAGCACAAACAGATTACATATCTAATGAAAATTTGCCGGATTTTAGAGCATCAATACAAAATTGAATATGCGATTCAAGCGGCATCTCCAATAGTTCAGCACCTTTAATTATATCATCCCGATTAACAGACCGTGCAAATGCTTTATCTTTCATTTTCTTTTTTACGGAAGATACTTCAACTTCGTTAATCGATTTGCTCGGGCGAACATAAACAACGGCTGTAATAAATCCTGCAAGTTCATCACAAGCGAACAAAACTTTCTTTAATAAAGTATCTCTTGGAATATTTGTATAATCTGCATGCGACATAATACTCATCCGAAATTCTTCTTCGAAACCTTTTTCCTTTAAAATTTCATTTCCTTTAAATGGATGTTCTTCAGCAGTCGGGTATTTTTCATAATCAAAATCGTGAAGCAGAGCAACATTTCCCCAATATCCTTCATCCTGATTAAATTCCCTCGCATATGCCTTGACACACATTTCGACCGCTAAAGCATGCTTTAACAAACTTTCACTTTTTGTATGCTCTTTCAGTATTTCAAAACAATAATCTCTTGTAAACATTTTTTACCCGTTTTTAACTTTTTCATTTTTAAATGAAGGACAATAATTCTTCAAAATGCAAATTCTGCATTTTGGCTTTTGAGCCACGCAAACTTTCTTACCATGCATTGCAAAAAGATGTGAGATATTTATCCAGTGCTTTTCCGGCAGAAGAGTTTTTAGTTTTATCTCAATCAAATCGGGATTTTTTGAATCAACTAGTCCCAATAAATTTGCCAAACGTTTTACATGAGTATCTACAGCAATTGACGGAATACCAAATGCATTGCCGGCAACAACCGATGCTGTTTTTCTTCCGACACCCGGAAGTTTAACTAATTCATCAAAATCTCTTGGCACTTCAGAGTTATGTTCCTTCACAATTTTTTTACAACAAGCTATTAAGTTTTTTGCTTTTTGCTTAAAGAACCCTGTCGAAAAAATAATCTTTTCTAAATCTTCAACCTTAGCCGAAGAAAGCATTTTAGGATTTGGAAAAATTTCAAATAAATATTTGGTCACTGAATTCACACGTTCATCTGTACATTGAGCAGAAAGAATAGTTGCCGCCAATAATTCATAAGATGAATTATAATGCAACGCAGGCCTTGGATTAGGATACTCTTCCACCAATAATTTATAAATTTTTTCTGCTTGGCTTTTTAAAAATAATTCTGTCATTAAGTTTTCAATTCCGGTAAGAAACAAGTAGCGCGTACGGGGGTCGAACCCGTGATCTCCGCCTTGAGAGGGCGGCGTCCTTGACCACTAGACGAACGCGCCATAATTAAAAAATCCACATTGAAAATTAACTTTTTTTTTGCGATAATTCCATACATTTTGATTAATTTAAACCACGGACATATTTATTTCTTGATTTTATTAATCATTAAAAATAAATTTGACTTAGATTAATAAAAATCTATTCAACTGAGAGAAAAATGAAAACAACTTTTAATTTATTTATCATCTTGATTATTATTACTGCATTCATTAGCTGCACAACAAATCAAGATACAACTTCACCGGATAAATCTGCGACATCAACTTTATCGGGGAAAATTGTTAATGAAATCACCGGTGACGGAATTGAAAATGCAACTGTAAGAGCTACCGATGGAACAAATGAAAAAGGTGCAACTACTGATGCAGATGGGAACTATTCTCTAAAAATAGATTTGTTTAAGGATACGGAATTAACACTATACACTTACGCAGACGGTTTTTTTAATGATACCAGTTTTGTTTATGCTATTAAAGGCGAAAAGGTTAGCGTTCCATTAATCAAGTTAAAACAAAGCTCGAATTCCGGTTCTTCGCAATCAGGAACAGCTGCATCTATATATCTATTTTCACAATCAGCAACATTTGTTGGTGTGAGAGAAAGTGGTTCAAATGAAACCGCCCAATTAATTTTTGAAATTCTTGATTCCAGCGGTGTACCAATTAATGACAAGAATTCAACGACAGTCAATTTTTCATTTGGGGCTGCACCCGGAGGTGGTGAATATTTATTTCCTTCTTCGGTAAAATCCAATTCACTTGGTAAAGCTACTTGCACTTTCAACAGCGGAACCATTGCTGGTGTCAGTGAAATTATTGCTACAATTAACAAAGATGGCAGAATCATCAAATCAAGACCTATATTGATTGCTATTCATGGTGGATTCCCAGATATAAATCACTTTCACGTAGCCTCTGAAAAATTGAATTATCCTTACTTGGGTGTTGTTGGTAGCGATATAAATTTTACTTCTTATGCAGGAGATAAATATTCAAATCCCGTAAGACCCGGGACATCTGTTTACTTTGAAACCACATCAGGAATCATTGAAGGATCGAATCAAACTGATAATCTTGGAAGAGCAACTGTTACTTTACTTACGCAACCATCGCCAAATCATCCCACATTCGGGAAAGGATTTTTTGTAGTAACAGCAAAAACTGTCGATGAAAATCAAACGCAAATCACAACAAATACATTACGTTTGCTTTCAGGATTCCCGCTTATCACGGTTACACCAAGTTCTTTTAATGTGAAACTTGGCAGTTCCGTTTCATTTGATTATACCGTTATGGATGTAAACAATAATCCTATTGCAGCAGGGAATAAAATTTCAGTTGCAGCTAAAGGCGCTGATGTTGAATTAGCAGGAGTAACAAGCGTCGAGATGCCGGATGTGCTTTATGGAATGAAAAACTTTTCGTTCACATTGATTAATGTTGCTGATTCGGCAAAAACACGTCCGATTACAATAACCATTTCATCTTCCGGATTGAATGGAAATAATGCAATCCAATTTAGTGGAACAGCCGAATAAGATTTTAAACTGAAGGCAGCCTAATAATGAATATGCTGCCTTCTCCCTTTTTGCTTTGAACTTTTATTGAACCGTTATTTTTCTCAACTAATTCTTTGCATAAAATTAATCCCAGCCCATTTCCCATTTCTGCATTTGTTCCTTTTGTTGATATTCCGGATTCAATTTTAAATAGGTTGTTCAAATTTTTATCGCTGATTCCAACCCCATTATCTTTCACAGAAATTTCAACTTCCCCATTAATACGGCTTGCATCAATACTGATAATTCCTCCTTTCGGAGTAAACTTAATTGCATTCGAAATCAAGTTCCTTAAAATTGTGTTAGCCATATAACCATCAGCCAAAATATCAACCGAATTGGTTATATAATTGTTTAACTCTATATCTTTGTTTTTAGCTGCTTCTGCATAAAGCATAATTATATCTTGTACAATAGAATGAACATTTAGTTTTTTCGGATTAAAACTTAATCTGTTTGTTTGTAACCTTGACCAATCTAAAAGTTCATTTAAAAGATTCAATGATTTATTAGACATATCGTAAATGTGACTAGAGAATTCAACTATTTCATTTTTGCTTAGCTCATCAGATTGTTTGGATAATATTTCAGAATACCCCATTAGAACGCTAAATGGACTCAGCAAATCGTGTGCAAGAATCGAAAAGAATTTATCCTTTGAATCATTCAGGTTTTTTAGTTCAAGATTATATTTTTGAATATTTTCTTCAGCAATAATTCTTTCTGTAACATCATGAATACTGCCAATTATCTGACGATTTCCTTTCTCGAGATCATCAATATATTTTGCATTTATGCTGAGCACCCTTCTATCATTATTTAATAATACAGAAAAAACGAATGCAGACACTTCAGAATCACTGTCCAATTTTGTCATGAAATTTGTATAGTCATCCTCTTTGGAAAAAACATTTTTCAATGAAAGCATGCCGCGTTGGCCAATTTGAAAAAGTTTTTCAAATGACTTATTAAAATTTATAATCTCACCATTCTGCAGGACTTTAAAGATTGCTTCAATAGAATTATCAAGAATGATTTTGGCTTCAAAATTTTTTTGTATCGCCTTAATTCTTAATCGGTAATTAATTGCACTGGCAATTATACTCATCAAACTTATTAAAATCACGAACATAAAAGAAGCAAACATACTTGGCAGAAAGTAAATCGATTTACTGCTCAAAAGTACACTGGAGGCAAATAGAATATTATAATATATCGCTACTATTATTTGGTTCTTTAAATCCCAATTCAAAAACAATGCTGAAGTAAAAATCACAAGAGCCAGCAAATGGGAATTGATATAAAGAGTTTGCGGGAGTTGATATATAATTGAGGCGAAAGAAGCAATTATCGTTAAAAGCAAAATATGAACAAGAGGAATCGGATGTTCTTTACCTATATCATAGTGAGTTAGTACAAGGAGAAAAAAACCAATTGCAGTTGCGAACAACCTTCCAAAGTAAATACCAAATGAAAATTTTGCAAAGTAATTCACTTCGAACATTAAAGCCATTGAGCCCGCAACAACCACGAGTCCGGCAATTATTTGAAGAGGGACTAAAATAATTTTTTTGTTTTCTTCAATAATAAAATGTTTTTTTGAATGCAATTATTTCATCTTTATTTTCTTTTGTATAAAATTAGCTAACTAATTACTCTAATTCAATAATTTAACTAAATATTTAGTGTTAAATCAATCTGAAACCAGAAATAAAATAAATCAGCTTGCTACTTGTTCAACTCCCTTTCTTTTTATTATTGATTTTGAAATGAACAATAATGATGTGTTGACAATGCCGGAATTGCAGAATTCAAATATTTGTTTTTCTGTAGAGAACTATTATTATCCCAAAAGAATTATTACCAAAGCCGATAATATTGTTCTCAGTAAAAAGCCAATTCAATTCAATGATTATAAATTTGCTTTCGACAAAGTACAAAGTGAGATTTCAAAAGGGAATTCCTATTTGGTAAATCTAACTTTCCCCACTGAAATCAATATAAACCTTACTCTCAAACAAATTTTCGAATTGAGCCAAGCAAGGTTTAAGTTATATTACAAAGATCAGTTTGTTGTTTTTTCTCCTGAAATATTTGTTGAAATTACAGGCAATAAAATTTCTTCTTTCCCAATGAAAGGAACGATTGATGCTTCTATTAAAAACGCTGAGGAATTAATAATGAGCGATGAAAAGGAGAAAGCTGAACATATCACAATTGTTGATTTGATTAGAAATGATTTAAGTATTGTTTCTAATGATGTTAGAGTTGCCAAGTTCAGGTATTCTGAGTTAATAAAAACAAATCAAAAATCAATAATTCAAATCAGTTCAAAAATAACAGGGGATTTACCTGTTAATTTCAAAGAGCATTTGGGTGATATTATTTTTAACCTCCTTCCTGCCGGCTCAATTAGCGGGGCACCTAAAAAGAAAACTTTGGAAATCATTCACTCTGCTGAGAATTCACCAAGGGGATTTTACACTGGAGTGTTTGGATATTTTGATGGAAAAAATTTAACAAGTGCAGTGATGATAAGATTTATTGAGAAAATTAACAATATACTGCTTTATAAAAGCGGTGGCGGAATAACTTATTTAAGTGATGCAAAGTCAGAGTATCAGGAATTAATTGATAAAGTTTATGTGCCAATTTATTGAAACAATAAAAGTAGTTGATGGAAAACTTTTCAACTTGGATTTTCATCAAAAAAGATTAAACAGAACATTAAATTATTTTTTCAATAATAAATACCAAATAGATTTGTTCCAAGAAATTTCTCTGCCAAACTTAGCTCTTGGTACGATATTTAAACTTAGAATTGAATATTCAAAAAAAATTAATAATGTTTCAATATTGCCGTATAAAAGGAAAGAGATAAAAACTTTTCAATCAGTTGAGAGTAACTCAATAGAATATTCTTTTAAGTTCAAGAATAGAGAGCAGATAAATATTTTAAAAGGCAATTCTTCTGCTGATGAAATTATCATAATAAAAAACGGTTTTGTCACGGACACCAGTTATTCAAATATTGTTTTTACCGATGGATATAAATTAATAACACCGAACACGCCATTACTTGCCGGCACAAAAAGAGAATTTTTACTTAAAGAAAAGTTGATTGAGGAAGATGAAATAAAATTGAGCGACGTAAAATTCTTTAAGCATTTTTACTTAATTAATTCTATGCTGGAACTAACTGAAGAAAACAAGTACTCAATTGCTCAAATTCATGATTAATTTGAGGCATATTTTATAGCATTATTCTCAATATTTATGCTGTTAAGTTTTGCTAAAAAATAATTTTTTAATTTATTGAATTCATCAAGATTTTCATTAGCAATCGGATAAGACGGAGGATATTTTTCCCGTCTGTGATCAACTTGCTGATTGTTTTTCCAAAATCGAAAACAAACATGCGGACCGGTTGCAAGACCTGTACTCCCAACATATCCAATTACTTGTCCCTGCGTAACAGGTGAACCACTTCTAATTCCTTTTGCAAAATTTGACATATGCAAGTACTGAGTTGTGTAAGTCGAATTATGTTTAATCTTGACATAGTTGCCATTAAATTGCTTGAATGCAGCTTCTAAAACAACTCCATCGCCAACAGAAAGAATTGGTGTACCTTGCGGAGCCGCATAATCAGTACCCAAATGAGCTTTGATTCTTTTCTGTACCGGATGAAATCGTTGCATAGAAAAACCGGAAGTAATTCTACTGAATTTCAAAGGGGACTGAAGAAACTGTTTCCTCAAACTTTTTCCATCTTCGTTAAAATACTGTAACTCGTCATTTTGATTAAAAGCAAAGGCAAAATAATTTTGATCGTAATGGAAAAATTCAGTGGACAAGATTTTCTTTATTCCAATTGATTTCCCATTTACAAAAATTTCCTCATAGATAACCTTGAAATAATCATCTCTTTGTAATCTATAAAAGTCAATTTCCCATGCAAATATTTCGGAAAGTTTTATTGCAAGCTCCGGACTAATACTTGCTTCACTCAAAGTTTGATATAATGATGAAGTTATTTTACCATATGCAGTTCTTTCAATAACAACAGACTCTTTTTCTCTTTTTGAAATATGAATTCCATTTGTTAGGTCCACGATACAATATTCAACAGGATTAATTTCATAAATAAAATATTTTATCAATGAATCGTCATTCTGCGAAAAGTATGTGGAATACCTGTTACCCATTCTGATATTAGCAAGATTATAGTATTTTTTCGAACTATCAATTATTTCGTTTACAAGCTGCTGACTTAACCTATATCTGGAAAAAATTAAACTTATAGTTTCATTTGAATGAACCGAATCAGACACAATAGACATCAAGTCGACAGATATTCCGTATTCATCAATTATTTTTTCTGATATAAAATCGGGTTCATTTTCAGCGCAACCAACTGCAAAGAGTATCGTTAGAAGGATTACAATAAGAAATTTATTTTTAATCAATTTAAATTTTCAAGTAGGTTTTTAATAATATCGGATGGTTTAATTCCTTCTGCTTCCGCATTAAAGTTTGGAATAATTCTATGTCTTAAAACTTCATAGATAGAATATTTCACATCATCAATATTCGGAGAAAACCTTCCGTCCAACACAGCACGAGATTTTGCAGCTAAAATTAAAAACTGAGAGGCACGCGGGCCCGCTCCCCAATTAATAAATTCGTTAACTTTTTTAATTTTATTTTCGATCGAAGGGCGGGTTGAATTAACCACTTTTACTGTATAATCAATAATGCTGTCAGCAACCGGTACACGCTTTATTAAATCTTGATATTTAAGCAATTGTTGTTTCGACAAAACTTTCTGAATCGTTGGCGAGTATTCACTTGTTGTTGTTTTCACAATTTTAATTTCATCCTCATGCGAAGGATAATCCAGCCACAGGCTAAACATAAATCTGTCTAATTGAGCTTCGGGCAGAGGATAAGTTCCTTCCTGCTCAATTGGATTCTGAGTTGCAAGGACAAAAAAAGGTTCATCAAGTATATATGAATTACCTGCTGCAGTAACGCGGTGTTCTTGCATAGCTTCTAAAAGAGCCGACTGTGTTTTGGGTGGAGTCCTGTTTATTTCATCAGCCAAAATTATATTTGCAAAAATTGGTCCCTTAATAAATCTAAAATATCGTTTTCTTTCAGCTTGATCTTCATCAATAATTTCCGTTCCCGTAATATCACCCGGCATTAAATCCGGAGTAAATTGAATTCTTTTAAAGTCTAAGTCAAGAACAGATGCAATTGTTTTTATCAATAATGTTTTTGCAAGTCCGGGAACACCAACTAACAAACAGTGTCCGCGTGATAAAAGTGCAATCAATATTTTATCAATAATTTCATCATGTCCGACAATTATTTTTCTGATTTCATTTTTGATGCTCAATACAGATTCATGCAATTGAGAAACTAATTCAACATCATGTTCAGAGAATTTTTCTTGATTCAACATTCACCTAAATATTAATTTGCCAGTATATATTATCTTTTAAATCATTCACAAATTTTTGATACAACTTTTCCCTCTTTTGAAATTGAGCAAGTTTTTTTATTTCATCAAAATCCTGCCCCAAATTCGCTATATGCTCAGGAATTCTCGAATTAAGTTTTATTATATGGAAACCATAATTAGTCCCATCAATTTCAAGTCGCTTGGGAAATCCAATTTCATCAACTTTCATTTTATATACTTGATCCAAAAGAGATTTATCAAGTTGTCCCGATTCAAAACTGCCAAGGTTGCCGCTAAACTTTGATGTTTCTTTATCATCACTATACTTTGCAGCAAAATATCCAAATGTATTTATACCCTTATTAATACTATCTCTTATCTCTGTCAACAACTCAATAGCTTTCAGATCTGATTCACTGTCGTTTTTAATTTTCACCAGAATATGACGAGTATGAATTGCTTCACCTTTTCTTTCCAATAATTGAATTATATGGAAACCTACCGGTGATTCAATAACTCCTGAAGTTTCACCTGATTTTAATGAATAAGCTGCAGCCTCAAACTCGGGGTAAAAAACACCGCGTTTTACTGTTCCCAAATCACCGCCTTGATTTTTGCTGCCTGGATCGTCAGAATATTTTTTTGCTAATTCTGCAAAATCCTTTCCGAGCTTAATGGAATCCAAAAGTGAAAGAGCAAATTTATAAGTAAGTTTTTTAACTTTCTCCGATGCTTTTGGATTAATAAAAATATGAGAAACATCAAACTTTTCAGGTATCAAACCTAATGAGTCTTTATATCCCGAATAAAATTCTTCAACTTCACGTCTTGTTACCTCAACATTTCCAAATTTTTGCTGCTTAACACGTTCAGCCATCATTTGCTTCCGGGTGTCAGATCTCATCTCTCGCTTGATTCTGTCAATGGTCATGCCATAAGCTTTTTCAACACGTTCTCTGCTGCCATATTGTTGAACAAAATAATTCATTTGATAATCAAGCTGTTGATCAACTTCCTGATCGGAGACTAAAATAGAGTCTAAAATCGATTGAGCATACAACAATTTTTGTCCAATCATTGCTTCCAATATTTTTTTTTGAACATTTTTATCTTTAGAATCCAACCCTCTTTGAGCAGCTTCAAAATTTACCTGGTAATCCAATTCCGATTTTAGAATAATTTCATCTCCAATTACTGCAACAATCTTATCAATGCTTTCCTGAGCAAACATTATTGGAATGCAAAGAAGATTGAGGAGTAAAAATATTTTTTTAATCATTTAATATTTTCCCCGTTGATTTCCACTTTGTATTTTTCTGATAATTCATTTATTAGCTTTTTGTATAAATCTTTTTTTGTTTTGGCATAATAGCGTTTTTCAACATCACTTTTTACAAATTCAAAATCAGGAATCGAATCTTTTCCAAATTTTGCGGCTATTTGAGCAACCATAAACTCATCTTCTGCAGTTTGAATTACAATACTTATCTCATCAGATTTGAGCCCTTCAATTGCTCTCAAAAATTTTAGCGGCTGAACTTGATATTTGTATAAAAATTCATCACGAATAAAATCAATTTTTGAGGGATCATTAGAATATTGATTAACCGCTTGAATCCATGATGAACCAACGGCTATATCGCGGAAGGCTTCAGCAGCATTTATATTTTTAAACTTAATCAGATTCAGATAAAACGCTTCATCTTTCAGTCTGTAATCTTTCATATTCTGAATAAAATAATTTTGTATTTCACTTTCTGTTACGGCTTTCAAATTATTTTCAAAATATTTTTGAAGATAAAGCGCAGTTGCCAATTCTTTCTTTGACTGATTAATCATTTGTTTGTATTCGTCAGAATATGTAACACCTTCATCTTTAGCTTCATTATAAAGCAATTCCTTTTCAACCCATTCGCTAATAATTTCATCACCGAACTTTTTTGAAAATTGGTGTTTTTCTGCAATACTTTTTAAAGCTTCTTTAGTAAGCACAGTATTGTTTACTTTAGCAACAAAATTTCTTTTCTTCTGCTGCTCATTCTCATTTGAACACATTTCAAATATGAGAATGAAAACCGCAGGGATAAAATATTTAATTTGACTTATATGCATTTTCGAGATTATTATAAAAGAAAACAGGATTATAATTATTCTTCAATCGCAGAATGTATTCATCTTCTAATCTTCTGCTCTGCTGTTCTTGTAGCTCACTTGCAATTTCGGCTTTAGCTTCCTCAAAAGTTTTAACTCTTGCAAAATCTTTAGCATTAAGTTTTACAATTGACCAACCATCTCGGTTCTTAAATGGTTCAGAGAAATCGCCTTCATTTTTAAGTTCAAATGCTTTTTTCGCAAGCTCATTATTTTCAACATTTACCCAACCATGTCTTCCAGATTTATTCCTAAATCCGGCTCGACGAGTGTTAGTTTTTGCAAGTGAGTCAAACCCGGCACCTGATTTCAGACTATTATAAAATTGAATGCATAGTGAATCATCTTTAACCAATATCTCACCAAAATCAACCCTGTCGGGCAATGAATATTTTTCTTTGTTCGCATCATAAACTTTTTGCATATCAACGCTGTCAACTTGAACTTTACTCCAAATCTCTTCTTCCTGCAGTTTGAAAATATAAATTCCCTTTTTATAATCTTCCATCAGATCAGAAAATTCTGGATTTATTCGATCCAAAATCATTGCTTTGTGTTCTATAAGTTTCTGATCAGCATATAAATTTGCAGCCTCAGATAAACTATTATTATGATTTATCACTTTACCTTGAAAATTCTTTTCCTTGGCAGCAAAAGTTACAACACTATCAACATTATAATTTATGTCTTCAATAGAAAACAAAGTTTTGTTTTTATTTTCATTAAAAATTTTGCTTTGCAGTAATTTCTCATCGAATTTGATTGTATCAGCTACATTTACAAAAAAATCAACAACCGAATTATTAAATTTAAAATTCAGTTCGCTTTTAAGTTTTGAAAGATAATTCTTATACTCAAAATCATATCTTGATTTCTTATACAATTCTCTTAGTTTATCCTTTTCTTTTTCGAACGGAGGAAAATCCTGCTCATCAGTCACTTTCAAAATATGATAACCATATTTCGTTTTAACAACATCGGAAACTTCACCAACCTTCAAACCAAAAGCCTTCTGATCAAATTCCTTCACCATCATTCTTCTTGAAAAGAAACCTAAATCACCACCATTAACACCACTGCTTTTATCATCCGAAAACTGTTTTGCCAATTCAGCAAAATCTTCTCCATTAGCAATTCTATTTTTAATATCTGTGATTTTTTCTTTCGCCTTATTTGTGTCAACCGTACCATCTTGATTGAAAGAAATCAAAATATGACTTGCACGAATTTTGTATTTAGCCGGCTGTTTATCAGTGACTGCAATAATATGATAACCAAAATTGGTTTTTACAATTTCAGGATAAACAGTTCCAACCGGCGTTGAGTATGCAACCCGTTCAAACTCGGGAATAACTTGTCCTGCAGTTATCCAATAAATATCTCCGTCATCATTTTTGGTGTAATTATCATCTGAATATTGTCTTGCCAATTCTGAAAAAGCTATTCCATCTTTCAAAGACTGAGCGACTTTTTCAGCTTTCTCTTTTGCTTTATCAAATGAATCATCAACAGGTCCAAACATAATATGACTCATTCTGACTTCGGTTTTTCTGTCTTCATAAAATTTCTTCAATCCAGGTTCAACAATCTCCTTCTCAATTAAGTATGAGACTCCGACTTTTTTCTTGTATGATAAAAGTTCATCAAGAAGATCTTGATTTTCATTATATCCTTTTGATTTTGCATCTTCAAGTTTCATTCTAAAATTAGTATAGAGCTCAAGAAATTTCTTCATTTGTGCTGATGAATCATCCTTTGCGTTTTCAATACTTCCTGCATTTTTGGAGTATGCCTTTTCAAATTCCCCCAACGTGATTTTCCCGCCTTTAAATTCTGAAACAACCATATCTGAAACTTTGGGAGAGCAGCCCAATAACATCGAAACGATTATTACAACAACTAAAAATTTATACAGCATAAAAATATACCTCCGTAAAAGTGTTTAAAAGATTGAAAATTATAGTAATTAAAACTGAATTTTGTTTCCTGAAAAATTATTTTATTTTATCGCCGACATTCAGATTTCCATCTGCTTCAACAATTTTCAAAACGCCATCCTTATTCTCTCCAGCTAATAACATTCCGTTCGATTCCACTCCCATCAGCTTAGCAGGAAGCAGGTTTGCAACAATAACAACTTTCTTATTTGCCAATTCTTCGGGAGTATAATATTTCCCGATTCCTGCTACAATTTGCCTTTCGCCACCAAAAGTATTGACGATTAACTTTATCAGCTTCTCACTCTTTTTTATTCTTTCGGCTGAAATAATTTGCGCAACTCTTAAATCAACTTTCGCAAACTCGTCGTAAATAATTTTTGTAACATCATATTTTTGCACTACCTCGGCAACACCAAGTCTGCTAGTCTGCTTTTCGATCAATTCATCTTCTATCTTATTGAAAAGAATTTCTGAATTTCCTAATTGATGATTATCAGGCAAATTTATTTTCCCACACTCATTCCATTCCACCGGTTTAGCATTTAACATTGCAAATATTTTTTCACTTGCGAAAGGAATAACAGGCGAAAAAATTTCACCTAGTGTGAAAATTGTTTGGAGACTAATATTTATAGTATTTGCGCAAAGTTTTTTTGAAGATTTTACAGTAAGCCATGGCTGAGAATCGTTAAAATACTTATTCGCCGATCTCGCTAAATTCATCATCTCAAAAACAGCATCTTTTATTTTATAAGAATCAATTAATGCCCCGATTTTCATTGGATATTTTTCAAGCAAATCCAACATATTCAAATCAATTTGCTGCAGATTAGATTTTGGGGGAACAATGCCTTCAAAATGTTTATGTGCAAACGTAAAAGTCCTGTTAATGAAATTCCCAAGAATGTCAGCAAGTTCAGAATTGTTCCTCAATTGAAATTCCCTCCAATAAAAATCAGTATCCTTATTTTCAGGAAGATTGGCAGCTAAAGTATAACGCAAAGGGTCTGCAGGAAACAGATCTAAAAACTCATCTACATCAATTCCCCAGCCCCGTGATTTGGAGAATTTTTTTCCTTCAAAATTCAAGAACTCATTTGCAGGAACATTTTCAGGTAAAATATATTTATCGGGGTTATTATCGTTCCAAGCCATCAGCATTGCAGGAAAAATTATCGTATGAAAAACTGTATTATCTTTCCCAATAAATGCAATATATCTTGTGCCGCCATCTTGCCAATAGTTTTTCCATTCATCAGGATTATTCCTGCCAGCAAATAATTCCTTTGTCGCCGAAATATATCCTAACACAGCTTCAAACCAAACATACAAAACTTTGCCTTTAGCATCATCCAAAGGAACTTGAACGCCCCAATCCAAATCTCTGGTTATCGCCCGATCCTTCAAACCATCATTAAACCAACTTTTACAATATTGCAAAACATTTTCTTTCCACTTGAACTTCTTTGAGTTTTTTGAA
Organism: Ignavibacteriales bacterium CG_4_9_14_3_um_filter_34_10; assembly: GCA_002790395.1. Lineage (GTDB taxonomy): Bacteria > Bacteroidota > Ignavibacteria > Ignavibacteriales > Melioribacteraceae > UM-FILTER-34-10. Next base: position 28,213 of record PFVB01000185.1, read on the forward strand.
ATATATTCTTCTAATCGTGTTTGAAATTTACCTAATGGAAAATACCAGTGGAAAGTTTCTTTAAGTTTTGGAGTTTCTCCGGAAATTTTACTTTTAGGATTTTTCAATTCACTTGGGTCGTACAATGAGCCACATTTTTCACATTCGTCACTTCGTGCTTCTTCATTGCCGCATTTTGGGCATGTTCCTTCAATATAACGGTCAGGCAAAAATTTATTAATCTTTTCATCAAAGAATTGCATAGAAGATTTTTGAGGCAAAATTCCCTGTTTATAAAAATTTAGGAAGAAAGTTTGTGCAGTTTCATGATGAACAGGTAAACTTGTGCGTGAATAAATATCGAAACTCATTCCGAATTTTTCAAATGCAGTTTTATTTGCATTATGAAATTTATCAATAACTTCATTAGGTTTGATACCTTCTTTATCGGCAGTAATTGTGATCGGTACTCCATGCTCATCAGAACCACAAACAAAAATTATGTCTGAATTATTAAGCCGATGATATCGCACAAAAATATCAGCCGGTAAATACGCTCCGCTTAAATGCCCGAGATGAATATTCCCGTTTGCATAAGGCAAAGCAGAAGTAACAAGAATTTTTTGTTTCAAAATTTGACCTTTGATTGAAAATTTAACTTTAAGACGGTGCAAATATACAAAAATGAAAGCAAAAAATTGAGTTGAAATAATGTCAAATTCAGAGAAAACGTTTCAATTCTTTAAGATTGTGAATCTCAAATTTTGGTTTTAATTCTGAATTATTAATTTCATGATTAAAATTAAACCAACAGGTATCAACGCCAAAATTAAAGCCACCAACGATATCGGAGCGAAAGTTATCGCCAATCACGAGAATTTCTGATTTATCAAATTTTCCAATTCTATCGCAAGCCAATTGAAATATTTCCGGTTGAGGTTTTGAAACACCGACTTCCTCAGAAATAACGTAAGTATCGACAAATTTTTTCAGCTCTGAATTTTCAAATCGGGGTTTTTGTACAGACGTCAATCCATTGGTTACAACCGCAATTTTATATTTAACTCTAAATTCTTTGATTAATTGATAAGCATCGGGAAGTAGTTTTGTTACAGTGGATAAATAATAAAGATATTTTTCCGCAAAATATTTGGCATCAGGCGTAATATTTATTTCAACAAAAAAACGTCTGAACCTTTCAACTTTTAAATGCTCTGCTGAGATATTTTTCTCTTCAAACTCTTTCCAAATCTGTTTGTTTATCTTATTATATTTTTCAAATATCTCAGCAAAATCAGTTTCTATTTTTAGTCCCTCTATGATTTTAAACAAAGCTTCTTTTTCAGCAAAATCGAAATCGAAAAGTGTATTGTCAGCATCAAAAATCAGTATTTTATAAATCATATCGGAATATTTCTCAATCCATCGATTTATACATTTCGTCAATTAAATCAGTATATCTTTCTTCAATTACTTTCCTCTTAACTTTTAAAGAAGGAGTAATTTCACCCGATTCAATCGAAAACGGTTTATCGAGAATTGTAAACCTTCTCACTTTTTCATAGGCAGCAAGTTTCTTTTGGAAAACTGCAAGTTCTTTTTCAAGCAGTTCGTAAATCTGTTTCATATCTGTAAGTTCTTTTTCATTCTTATAAGAAATACGATTAGCATCAGCATATTCTTTGAGCGATTCAAAGTCAGGAACAATCAAAGCAGTGATAAACATTCTTCTGTCGCCAATCAAAACAAACTGGTCAATATATTTACTTGCAAGGAACATATTTTCAATCGGAGTGGGGGCAATATATTTTCCTGTGGAAGTTTTAAATAAATGCTTTTTTCTATCTGTAATAATTAAAAAACCTTCAGCATCAAAAACTCCAATATCGCCCGTATGCAGCCAGCCATCTTTAATTGTCTCATCGGTTTCTTTTTTATTATTATAATATCCTTTCATGATGTTTGGACCATAAGCAAGAATTTCGCCATCCTTAGCAATTTTGATCTCAACACCGGGAAGCGGCTTTCCAACAGTTCCATATTTATAATCATTTAAACGGTTTGCGGAAATGACCGGAGATGATTCGGTTAATCCATAACCTTCGATGATTAATATTCCAACAGCTTCGAAGAAAAGTCCCAATTCTCTTGATAATGCTGCTCCACCAGAAACAATAAATCTAAGTTTTCCACCGGTTTTTTCTCTAAGTTTTTTAAATACCAGAGTATCGGCAACTTTGTGTTTTAATAACAGCGAAATAGGGATCACACCATTTGCTCTTTTTTTATCAGCATATAACTTACCAACTTCGATTGCCCAATTAAATATTTTTTGTTTTTTTGCAGGCTGAGACTCGACAGTTTTTTTAATTCTTGAATACATTCTCTCAAAAAGACGTGGGACTGCTGTCATTATAGTAGGATTAATTTCTGCCATATTCTGAGCAATTTTTTCGATACTTTCAGCATATGCAATTGTACATCCACCAGATAACGCAGTATAATAACCGGCCATCCTTTCAAAAATATGACATAGCGGCAGGAATGATAAGAAAGTATCAGACTCATTGAAATTAAAAACTTCGTGCGCACCATAAACATTACTGATTATGTTTTTATGAGTTAGCATAACTCCTTTCGGTTCGCCTGTGGTACCCGAAGTATAAATTATGGTACATAAATCATCTTCGTTGGCAATAGATAAACTTTGAGCAAATAAATTTGGGTTTTCATTTTTATAAATCTTCCCTTTCTGCTGCACTTGTTTAAAAGTATAAACATCTTTATCTGTTGTTTCGATATCATTCATTATGATAATAAATTTCAACTTGCGGCATTTGTCTCTGATTTTCAGAATTTTATTCAACTGAAATTGTGTCGAAACGATAATACCAACCGAGTCTGAATTATTAAGAATAAATTCAATACTTTCCGAAGTCAAAATTGGGTATAAAGGAACATCAATGCCGCCAAGTCCAAGAATTGCCATATCGCTGAAAACCCATTCGGGGCGGTTTTCACCAATGATCGAAACTTTGTCAAATCTTTTAACGCCCAATGAAACCATCCCGAGAGCCAGATTTTCTGTTTCGTCGTATAATTGTTTATAGCTGAAATCAACATAATTATTATCTATTTTATACTTCAAAACAGGTTTTGTTTGCTTTGAACCAAAATCCAAAGTTATATACTTAAATAATTCAGGAATTGTTTTAACTTTTTTCAAAATTGCCATTTATTACTCCTTTTTTGGTGATTAATTAAACTTTGATAAATATTTTCTTTGCATACAAAATCCACATAAGTCCAAGCCACACTAATATATAAACAATTGCCCACGCCAATGAAGCATTAATCGGCGATAACCACGACAGGAAGAAATTATCGAACAAAAAACTTTTAATGGTTACAACATTACCTTCAGCACCTTCCCATTTAACCATATACATAATTCTACCAATGATTCCCGACAGAAAAAAAACTGTAATTGCATTCATTCCATAGACATGAAAGGGTTTGATCCACCATGTAATTTTTTTTATATCAATAAACCAATAACAAAAAGCCAAAAAATTCAACCCAAGTCCCACAGTCCATAAAACATAAGAGCTTGTCCAAATATTTTTATTAAGAGGAAACCAAAAACTCCAAACCCAACCAGCGACCATCAAAATACTTCCCCCAACATATAACCAAACAGTTTTTGTAACCGGATCTTTGTCACTTCGCAATAAATTGCCTGTAAAAATTCCTAACATTGCATTGCCTATTGCCGGCATTGTGGAAAGAATTCCCTCCGGATCCCAAAGTTTTGTACCGGACCAAAGATGATTTCCAAGAATTAATCTATCAATCCAAGCAGAAAGATTTGTTGCCTGTTCGAAGTTTCCATGTCCAACACCCGGCACAGGTATAAAACTCATTAATGCAGCATACAAAACCAAAATTATTCCTGTAAACCAATATTGAAATTTTGTACTTGTAGATAAAAACAAAACTGCAGAAATCATATAAACCACAGCAATTCTTTGCAGTACGCCGGGGATTCGAATTGTACTCCACGAAAACTCATGCCCAAATAAAAGTCCAAATGGAAATCCCGCTAAAATAATTCCTAAACCAAATAAAATAACCGTTCTACGAAAAATATTCAGGTAAAGACTTTTCATATCTCCGCCTTGCACTTTGCGTTTTGTCAGCGAATATGAAATAGCTACGCCAACGATAAAAAGAAAGAATGGGAAAATCAGATCCGTAAACGTGCATCCATGCCAACTTGCATGTTCCAACTGTGGATAAATTGCATTCCAAGTTCCTGGATTATTTACCAATATCATTCCCATAATAGTAATGCCTCTAAAAACATCAAGAGAAAGAAGTCTTTGCGATTTTTCGTCACCCATATTAATCCCCTTATTTTAGTCAGCTAAAATTAAATTATAAAAATGAACGAAACAACAAGAAAATTTCTTAATAGAAATTATTTCGGTATAATTGCAGGTCAAAAATTGGAGCAATATGAAATCAGTAAGAAAACTTTATGACTGGGTACTTCATTGGGCGGATTCACCATATGGTGCATTAGCATTGTTTATTCTGTCATTTGCCGAAGCTTCTTTTTTCCCCGTTCCACCGGATGCATTGTTGATTGCATTGGTACTTGGTTCTCAGTCTAAAGCTTTTAAGTTTGCGCTCAATTGCAGTATTGCCTCAGTTTTTGGTGCATTGCTTGGTTATTCGATAGGTTACTTTTTGTGGTGGAGTAATCCAAATGAATTTTCCAGCATTGCATATTTTTTCTTTAACAACATTCCGGGCTTTAATCCGAAACTTTTTTATGATGTAAAAAGCATGTACGATAAGTGGGATTTCTGGATAATATTTACGGCAGGTTTTACACCAATACCTTATAAAGTTTTCACAATTTCCGGCGGTGCTTTTCAAATAAATATCATGATGTTTATAATTGCATCCATCATAAGCAGATCAGCAAGGTTTTTCCTGGTTGCATTTTTAATTTGGAAATATGGTGCGAGTATAAAAAGTTTCATAGATAAATATTTCAACTACTTAGCCTTGGCATTTACCGTACTTTTAATTGGCGGCTTTGCAGTTATTAAATATTTTCTTTAGGAGTTTCTTTATTATTCATCCTGAATTTTAATGCGAAATATGTTAGGCTGAATGCAAGAATAACAGCAAATTTGCACAGGATACTTACTATACCAATTAAAATTTGATGCGAGATAATTTCAAGAATCCATGCCGGGACAAATGTGAGCAGGAAACCAAACCTTAAAGCATTTAATTCGCTTTTGAATTTTGTTGAATCTTTAAATTTTGCAAAAAGAATGATGATCGAAATTAATATTGGCAGGTAATAAAAAGTACCGAATAGAAATCCCATCGGATAATAGTAAATAGCATAAAACACATTGCATTCAGCTAATTTGAAACTATCAATCAGGAAGAAGTAGAAAATATCTATTCCAAGTATTGGAAGGAATGCTATGTATTTATAAATATTTTTCTCTTCAGTTACGTTAACAAACTCATGCAAAGAAATTATTAAATTCAATACCAATGGCGGAAGTAATGAGATTAGTACAAAAGCAGCAAAGACTAACTTATTATTCTGAACTTCCAAAAAACAGAATGAAAATTCAAAAATTTGATATAATATCAACAGGAGCAGAAGTAATTTAACTTTATTATTGATATGATTCTTTTCTGCAAAAATTATAACATTAATAAACAGCACAAATTCTAAACATGCTGCAAAAAGTGAAGTTATACCGTCAAAATTTTGTTGTAAAAAATTCATAAAATAAAATCAGCTGCCTCTTTTAAGAGACAGCCAAATAAAATTACAAATTTCTATGTGAACCATCGCAGAAAGGTTGCATCGCAGATTTACCGCAACTGCACCACCAATATTTACCAGGCTCTACATCTACCATATAAGGTGATTTTTGAGGTATATTCGGTTCTTGCATCTCTTCTCCTATTCTTTTGGACCAATCATTTTTTCAGGTCTTACTGCTTGATCAAATTGCTCGGAAGTAAGAAGACCTAATTCTAAAACTGCTTCTTTAAGCGTTTTGTTTTCTTTGTGAGCTTTTTTAGCTGCTTTTGCTGAGTTATCATAACCAATAACAGGGTTTAACGAAGTAACCAACATTAAAGAATTTTCAAGGTTCTTTTTAATGTTTATCAGATTAGGTTTAATTCCGACAACACAATTATCAGTAAAACTATCGCATGCATCGGCAATCAGTTTTATTGACTGCAAAATATTGAAAGCAATCACTGGCATGAAAACATTTAATTCAAAATTTCCACTTGCACCGGTAAAATTAATTGTAACATCATTTCCAAAAACTTGGGCACAAACCATTGTAAGCGCTTCAGATTGCGTTGGATTAACTTTTCCCGGCATGATTGAACTTCCCGGCTCGTTTTCCGGCAATAATATTTCACCAATTCCACATCTTGGTCCTGAGCCAAGCCATCGGATATCATTTGCAATTTTCATCAATGAAGCTGCAACGGTTTTTAAAGTTCCGCTGAATTCAACAATACCATCTTTTGTAGCCATAGCTTCATACTTATTTGGAGCAGTTACAAATGGATGTCCCGCTAATTCTGAAATTTTAGCAGCTACTTTTACTGCATAATCCTTATGTGTATTTAATCCGGTTCCTACAGCAGTACCGCCGAGTGAAATCAAATACATTCTTTTTAATGAATCATTAATTCTATCTAATCCGTATGTCAGTTGTTGTGCGTATCCAGAAAATTCCTGACCAAGTGTAAGTGGAGTAGCATCCATTAAATGGGTTCTTCCAATTTTGATGATATCTTTAAACTCTTCAGATTTGGTAGCCAATGCATCACGCAATTTAGTAATCATTGGAATTAATCGACGATGAATTTCCATAACTGCAGCAACATGAATCGCCGTTGGGAATGCATCATTTGTCGACTGAGCTTTGTTCACATCATCATTTGGATGAATAGGTTTTTTGCTTCCTAAAACACCACCGGCAATTTCAATGGCACGATTTGAAATTACTTCGTTTGCATTCATATTAGTTTGTGTTCCGCTGCCTGTTTGCCAAACCACCAAAGGAAAATGCTCCATTAATTTTCCCTCAATTACTTCATTAGCTGCTTTGATGATAAGATCTAATTTTTCTTTAGGTAAAGCTCCCAATTCATTATTAGTGATTGCAGCAGCTTTTTTAACAATCCCTAAAGCTTTGATCAATTCGGGTGGAAATTTTTCTCCGCCAATTTTGAAATTCTTTAATGATCTTGCTGTTTGAGCGCCATAATACTTGTTATTGGGCACTTCAATTTCACCCATAGTATCAGTTTCAATTCTAAAATCCATTTTTACTCCTTTTAAAGTTTGTTATTTATTTCATTTATCCGACGTGATCCAACAAATCGCTTATTATAATATTTCTCATCAAGAGAAGAGATTGTTACTCCTAATGATCTGCTTGCATGAACAAATAAATTTTCTCCTAAATAAATTCCAACATGTCCGGGGAATCTTCTTCTCGAAGTATTAAAAAAAACCAAATCGCCAATTTGAAGCGAATCCCTTGTATGAATTTTCAATCCCACCTGGTATTGTTCGCGAGCAGATCGAGGTAAAGTATAATCAAATGTAGATTCAAATACTAATCTTGTAAATGCGGAACAATCCAATCCATCTTTAGTATTTCCCCCGTATTTATATGGCGAATCCCGCATTTCAATTACTTTCATCATAAACAAATCTTTTAAGGCAATGGATGTATCGGATTTATTAGTCAACCTATTTAAATACATTTCCTCATTTTGTTTTGATTGAAGCGTTGCATGCTCATTATATTCATCAAGTGAATCTAATGAGATATCACTGCTTAGTAAAGTATCCGGAACTGAATCATTTTCATTTGTAAATCTGACTGCATCATGTTGCCCGGAAATCGTTTCGTTTTTTTGTCCGTATCTCTGAGATACAGAAGAAGATGAACAATTGGAGAACAAAAAAATAATAGACGATAAAATGAATGCTTTTGCAAAAAAGACTTTCATATTTAACCTAAATACATTCTTAAATGTTTACTTCGACTAGCCAGTCTTAATCTTCTAATTGCCTTCTCTTTTATTTGTCTTACTCTTTCTCTTGTCAAGTTGAATTTTTCTCCGATTTCTTCCAGAGTATAGGAGTGGTCTTCATATAACCCAAAGTACAACTTAAGCACATTCGCTTCCCTTTCACTGAGCGAAGAAAGAACTCTTGCAATTTCTGATTTTAGTGAATCCGACATCAGCATTTCATCTGGTGAAGGTTGTTGATCATCAATCAATGTATCAATCAGTCGGTTTTCATCGCCTTGTTTTAATGGAGCATCCATAGAAACACTCCGCGATGAAACTTTCAGAGCCTCAGAAATGTCTGTGCTTTCCATATCGAGTTCTTGAGCAAGTTCATTTACACTCGGTTCTCTTTCAAAAGATTGTTCAAGATTGCTATAAGCTTTCCCAATTTTACTCAAAGTACCAACACGGTTTAACGGAAGTCTGACTATTCGGGATTGCTCTGCTAATGCTTGCAGAATGGATTGACGAATCCACCAAACTGCATAAGAAATAAATTTAAATCCGCGGGTTTCATCGTACTTGTTTGCAGCTTTTATCAAACCTAAATTTCCTTCATTAATAAGATCTCCGAGTGAAAGACCTTGATTTTGATATTGTTTAGCAACACTGACAACAAATCTCAGATTGGCTTTTACCAATTTCTCAAGGGCATCATGATCCCCGGATTTAATTTTTTTTGCCAGATAAATTTCATCATCGGCTGTTAATAATTTTACTTTGCCAATCTCCTGCAAATATTTATCAAGTGATTGACTTTCACGATTGGTAAATGTTTTTTGAATTTTCATGAACAACTCCGTTATTGTTCAGAATATAAAGAATCAACTATTCCTACTATTGATGCATCAACCGGAGCCATTTCAACATTTAATGGAATCACTGCTTCGCTGGCAGTTATATAATAGATTATTTCTCCGGGACCCGCTCCGATTGTATCAATTGCAATAATCGGCGAACCGATTTCTTCTTCACTTGAATTAATCGGCTGAACTAGTTGCATCTTTTTGCCTGTTAAAGTCTCATACTTTCTTGTAGCCCAAATTGTACCTATTACTTTACCGAGTTGCATTAGTTTTCCACAACTTTTTCAATTTTATCTTTTACAGAAATATCCAGTTTATCAACTATTGCCATTATGACCGCATCAATTGGTTTGTTCTTTGTTAAAATTGTTTGACGGGCTGAACTACCCTGTGCGACAAGAACAACTTCACCAACTCCAGCTCCAACTGAATCAACAGCAACGACTGTGTTTTTCTTTGGAGAATAATCAAGATTTAATTCCTGAACAATTAAAAATTTTGCACCAACCAAATTTTCATCTTTCTTTGTCGACCAAACTGTTCCAATTACTTTTCCTAAAATCAATTAAACCTCTGTTTTTTGCTAAGATTTTTTATTGTCAAAATTATATTAAAACAAATCAAATTTAATTGCAAAAATTTTTTAATCTAAAAAACTAACGCCCTTCAAATTGTTTGTGACTTTAAAGAATTCCGCAATTGTCTGAGCAACATCAGAAAAGGTTTTTCTGACCTCTAAATTTTTTCCGGGGATATTTTTTTGATAGAATAATAGAGGAACATATTCTCGGCTATGATCTGTGCTCGGTGTTGTAGGATCATTTCCGTGATCGGCAGTAATTATTAATGCATCGGTTTCATCAAGCGTATTCATAATCTCAGAAAGCCTATTGTCAAAATAACCTAATGCTTTCGCAAATCCAGCTGGATCATTCCTGTGTCCATAATAAACATCAAAATCAACAAGATTGGTAAAAATGAATGAACCGGAAAATTCTTTCGAAGCCTTTATTATTTCGTTAATTCCTTCTTCATTTGAGTGAGTTTTTATATTGTGTGAAATTCCCTGATAATTAAAAAGGTCATTAATTTTTCCAATGGCAACAGTGTTAATATCATTAGCTTTTAAGAAATCTAAAATAGTCGGAGTTGGAGGTGAGAGCGAAAAATCCTTTCGGTTTGTCGTTCTGCTGTAATTCCCATCATTACCGATAAACGGGCGGGCAATAACTCTGCCAACTGAATTTTCATTAATTAATATTTTTTCGCGGGCAATTTTACAAATTTCATAAAGTCTATCTAACGGAATAACAGATTCATGTGCTGCAATTTGAAAAACAGAATCAGCCGATGTGTAAACAATCGGAAATCCCGTTTTCACATGCTCATCACCAAGCTCATTTATTATATCTGTTCCCGATGCGGCTTTATTCCCCAATACTCCACTTAACTTTGTCTCAGCCAAAAATTTGTTGATTAATTCTTTTGGAAATCCGGAGGGATAATATGGAAAATCAAAGTCGATTAATAAACCTGAAATTTCCCAATGACCGGTCGTTGAGTCTTTTCCTTTCGACATCTCACTCATTTTCCCGAATGAAGCAATTGGATTTTGAACAGGAGTTATACCTTTAATTTTTTGTATGTTTCCCAATCCACAATTTTGCAGATTCGGAAGATAAAGTCCACCAACTACTTCAGCCATATTTGAAAGCGTATTACTTCCTTCATCTTTGTATAAATAAGCATCAGGCAGTTCACCAATACCTACACCATCAAGGATTATGACAAAAAAGTTATTCATAGTCTTATAAATTTTTTACTGAATTGCCGCCTTTTTCAAGCGCTTTCTTCAAAGCCAATTCCGCATTATAAATCACTTCTTCCACCTCAGTTTTATTGGTCGAATTAGCTATTCCTATTGATACAGTAAATGTTGTCTGTTTTGAAATAACTGCAACTGGTTTGCGTGCAATGGCAAGTCGTAATTTTTCTGCCCATAAAAAAACATCCTTCGAACTAACATTAAAAAAGAACACCCCAAACACTCTGTTACTAAGTCTTCCGACAATATTCGAAATATTTGTTTCATCTCTTATCGAAGAAGCAATGGATTTTAAAACTTTTGGAAAAGGATCGCTTTCAAACAATGAACTCTCTTCAAGAAAGTCATCAATCTGTATTAACAGTAACGCCGTTGGTACTTCCACTTTTGATGCTTTGTATAATTCGGATTCGATTGCCTTGATAAATGTTTTTGAATTTAGAAATTTTGTATCGAGATCAGTTGTAACTAAACTTTTTAGCATTGAGTTGTTACTTGTTGAATATAAAATAAACGGAAACATTTTTGTCGCTCTTTTTAAGAAATCAATATCCGCATCTGAATATTTTTTCTTCTTTAGATTTTCAAAACAGAGGACGCCATAGTTTTGATTATCATACGTTAAAGGCAAAGCCAAAAAGGAACCATCAATTGTGATGTTTTCATTTATTGAAAATCTCGGAATTTCCACTTTTGAAAGATCATCAATGTTTACAGGCATTCCGGTGACAATAGCTTTTCCAACAATCGTTCCGTTTAAATCAATGAGAAGATTTTCACCCACATATTTTAGCGAAGAAGTTTTGTTTTGGACTTTGGCAACATAAAATTTCTGCTCATGAAAATTATAAAAAACAAATGTAAAAATATCCCAACTCAATAGTACATTTACAGCATTTTCAATTGCTTGGAACAAATCAGATTCGGTTTCAAACTTATTCTCAGCAGAGATAATATTTAATAAAGCATTTAATCTTGACTGACTTTGATTTTCAATAACTTTTTCTTCAAATAAAGTAATGATTATTGAAATAATGCGAACAAACTTTCCAAGTGTATAAACTGTTTCTAATCCAAAGCAATCAGGACTTAATGAATCTAACGCTAAAACACCATAAATTTTGTTGTCATAATATAGCGGAACACCCACAAAACTTTTTATTGATTGCGGAGCAACATAATATCTAATCACATCTTTTTCTGCAGCAGAACTAATATTAGTTAATAATTCAGGTTCACCATTTTTTGCAATTTTGCTTAGAACATCGTCTTCTAACTGAAATCTCTGTTGAGATATTTTATCGCCGCAAGCCGCAAACTGTTCGAGAATCAATTTCTGATCTGAACTTTTGTACCAGAAAAAAAGAGCATTATGTGAAATGAAAGAATCCTTGATTGCATTCAACATTCTTGTAAGTATAAAACTAAAGTGTTCGTTATTGCTGATTTCGGTTGGAAGTTTTTCGTTTGCAATGTTTTCATATTTTTCTTTTAAGTCCGGTGGCTTAAAATAATTTTTTCTGTTCGGAATTACATTATTTGAAAGCTCATCTTCTCTTAGTATTTCTATTTTTGTATTGGGTGAGATTATTTTAAAATCTTCATTTACATCAACATCATGACCTGCGTTTGAGTATGGGTCCTGAATTTGGGGAGATACTTCGTCTTCTTCAATTTTTGCAAGTTCCGGAGTTCGAATCGAATCTCGCAAAAAAATTATAAACCCAACATAAATAATTATGATCAAAGCAGAAATTATTTCGAGTACTAAATCATCCGTTACAATTGGCACAACACAAAGTAATGGAATTAGTATAAAAATCAATAATCGTTTTTTGTTTCTTTTATCTAACATGATATTTTATAATTTCGATTTTATAATAGACTTACGAAATTATAAAAAAACTTTATTAAAAATTCAAATTTCAAAATAATTCTTTAGAAAATTTACGATTTCTTTTCTCCCTCGGTTATTTACAGCTGAGAAAAAGAATAAATTTTCATTTTCAACTGTATTGGAATAAAACTCTTTAATCATATTTCTTTTTTGATGGAACTCGGATTGTGAGAGTTTGTCAATTTTATTTAACACAATAATAAAGGGAATATTATTTTTGAATAACAGCTTTGATAATTCTACATCAACGTCTGTAGGCTCATGCCTGCTATCAATTATATGAATAGCAAGCTGTATTTTGTCTGTTCTTGTAAAATATTCAGAAATCAGTTTCTTCCACTTTTCTCTTTCCTGCTTTGAAACTTTAGCATAACCAAGACCCGGAAGATCGACAATAAAAAATTTTTCGTTCACCAAAAAGTAGTTCAAGAATTTTGTCTTTCCGGGAGTAGCACCAACTTTAGCAAGATTTTTCATTTGTAAAATGGAATTAATAAACGAGGATTTACCGACATTAGATCTGCCACAAAATACAAGTTCGGGAAAATCTCCTTTCGGGATTTCAATTATTGAATTAACGGATTTTACAAATTTTGCATTTGCCATATAAAAAAAAGAGTAACCAATTGGTTACTCTATTAATTTTATTTTTCCTCTGATTTTTTCTTAGCAGTTTTTGGCTTTTGCTCGCCTTCTGCTTTTGGCTTCCGAGGTTTTGAAACCTTCTTTTCTTTCTTGTCGGTTTCTTCAATTACATTAGCATCCTGAACCTTTTCTTTACTTACCTTTTCAGATTTTTCTTTTGATTCTTTTTTCTCTTTTTTAGCAAGCATATCATTGAAATCAACCAATTCTAAAAATGCCATTTCAGCAGCATCACCAGGTCTGTTTCCCAATTTTACAATTCGTGTATAACCGCCTGCTCTCTCACTAACTTTTGGAACGATTTCGTCAAAAAGAATTTTGTAAACTTCTCGCTGCTTAATATCCCGAGTAATTAACCTTCGCGAATGAACTGAACCTTCTTTAGCCTTAGTGATTATTGGTTCAACAAATTTTCGTGCTTCTTTTGCTTTTTGAACAGTAGTTTTAATTCTTTTGTGTTTAATTAAACTTGTGGCTAAAGCACGCATCAATGCTAAGCGATGTTCAGATGTTCTACTTAAATGTCTACCTTTTACTTTATGTCGCATTACTCTACCTTTAAATCAAAATTATTTATTATCAGTATTTATTTTTATGTATTTATCAACGTCCATTCCGAAATCAAGATTGAAATTATCAACAATTTCTTTTAATTCAGCCAATGATTTTCGGCCAAAATTTCGAAACTTCAACATTTCACTTTCATCTTTTTTAACAAGTTCACCAAGAGTTTTAATATTCTGGGATTTCAAACAATTATGTGAACGGACACTTAATTCCAAGTCATCAACGCTTGTTAATAATATTTTCTTAATTCTTTCTGCTTCTAAATCTTTTTCACTTTCAATTTTTTCTTCTTCAGGTTCATTTTCAAAATTAATAAACAAATTAATATGTTCCTTCATAACTCCTGCTGCAGCAGAAAGTGCTTCTTCAGGAGTAATTGAACCATCGGTTGTAATTTCGAGCGATAATTGTTCAAAATCATTGCTCTCGCCGATTCGTACATTTTTAATATCATAATTGACTTTTTTAATCGGAGTAAATATCGAGTCAATTGGTATCAAACCAATTGATTGATCCTGAAAAATCTGTTGAGAAGAAGGCACATAACCTTTTCCAAATCCAAATCTGATTTCCATGAGAATTTTTGCTTCAGAATTAAGAGTCGCAATGTGCTGTTCAGGATTCAATATTTCAATATCAGGACAGTTATTTGCTAAGTCCTGAGCAGTTAATTTATAAGGTCCATTAAGTGAGAGATCAATTTTGTTTGATTTTTTATTAACAATTTTCAAACGAATCTTTTTCAAATTCAGAATTACTTCTGTAACATCTTCGAGAACACCGGGAATACTTGTAAACTCATGCAAAACGCCGTTAATTTTAATGGCGGTAATTGCAGCACCTTGAATAGATGATAAAAGAACTCTACGAAATGCATTTCCTAAAGTTATTCCAAATCCTCTTTCTAAAGGTTGAACAATAAACTTTGCATAGCTTGAATTTGCCGTTGAATCTTCTTTAACTATTCCTTCCGGCATTTTAATAAACGAATTACTCATTTAATTTCCTCAAAATTTTTAATAATTATTTAGAATACAACTCAACAATCAATTGTTCATTTGCATTCAAAGGAACTTCTTCCCTTGCCGGTAACTGCAAGAAAGTCCCGGATAAAGTGGCTTTATCTACTGCAAGCCAGCTATATACATTATCTTTTGTTCTTCCTAATGCTTTGTGTACTAAATCTAACTTTTTACTGTTTTCTTTTAATGTAATCACATCACCAGGAACAACTAAGTATGAAGGAATATCAACACTTTTACCACCAATCATAAAATGCCCATGCGTAACTAATTGTCTTGCAGCTTTTCTTGAAGGAGCAAAACCCAATCTATAAATAACGTTATCCAATCTTCTTTCCAACAATTTCACTAAATTTTCACCTGTAACACCTTTTTGTCGGCTTGCTTTATCAAACAAATTTCTGAATTGAGTTTCAATCAAACCATAAATTCGTTTAACTTTTTGTTTTTCACGTAACTGAACACCGTATTCAGAAAATTTTGACCTTTTTGATAAACCATGTTGACCAGGAGGATAATTTCTCTTTTCAATAGGGCATTTTTCCGAAAGACATTTTGCTCCTTTCAGAAAAAGCTTCTGTTTTTCTCGTCTACATAATTTACAACTTGAACCAGTATATCTTGCCATCTAATTTCTCTCCTATTAAACTCTTCGTCTTTTTGGTGGTCTGCAACCATTATGTGGAATTGGGGTTATGTCTTTAATTGATAAAACTTGTAAACCCGCAGTATTTAATGCTCTGACAGCAGCTTCTCTTCCGGCTCCCGGGCCTTTAACAAAAACATCAACTTTTCTTAAACCAAGATCATAAGCTTCTTTTGCAGCAGCTTCAGCAGATACCTGAGCAGCAAACGGTGTGTTTTTTCTCGACCCTTTAAAATTGTTTTTTCCGGCAGAAGACCATGCAATCGTATTTCCATAAACATCAGTTAATGTTACAATAACATTATTAAATGATGCTTTAATATGTGCAACCCCAACCGCATCAACATGCACTTTTTTCTTTGCTTTTTTAACTACTTTTGCCAAATCCTAACTCCTTAAATTAATTATTTCTTAGTCGGTACTTTTTTCTTTCCCGCAACCGTTCTTCGCTTACCTTTTCTTGTCCTAGAATTCGTCTTTGTTCTTTGACCTCTTACAGGCAAACTTCTTCTATGTCTTACTCCGCGGTAACTACCAATATCAATAAGACGTTTAATGTTTTGCTGTACTTCACTTCTTAAGGCACCTTCAACCCTAAAATCTGAAGTAATAACCGAACGAATTTTAGAAACTTCAATTTCCGTTAAATCACCAACTTTTTTATCAGGATTTACTTCAGCTTTTTCGAGAATTTTTTTGGCTGAAACTTCACCAATTCCGAAAATATATGTCAATCCGATAAAAACTTTTTTTTGTTTGGGTAAATCAACACCTGCAATTCGAGCCAAGCTTAAACCTCCTAATTATTAACCTTGACGTTGTTTGTGTTTCGGGTTTTTGCAAATAACCCTTACAACGCCTTTTCTTTTTATTATTTTACAATTTTCACAAAGTTTTCTTACTGAAGAACGTACCTTCATCTTTTTAACTCCACTATTTATAACGATAAATAATCCGGCCTTTATTCAAATCATAAGGAGATAACTCGACCGAAACTTTATCACCTACTAATATTTTAATAAAATGTAATCTCATCTTACCAGAAATATGGGCAATAACCTCATGGTTATTATCCAACTTAACCTTAAAAGTAGCGTTTGATAAAGTATCCGTAATAACGCCATCAACTTTTATTTGTCCTTGCTTTGCCATTAATTTATACTTAAAATCTCCGCTTTACCATCTATTACAGCAATTGTATGTTCAAAATGAGCTGCCGGTAAATTATCTGCTGTTAGTATTGTCCAGCCGTCAGTTCCAACTTTCACGTTAAATTTCCCCATATTAACCATTGGTTCAATAGCAACAGTCATTCCGTTTTTAATTAACGCTCCGGATCCTTTCTTTCCATAATTCGGAATTTGCGGATCTTCATGTAAATATTTTCCAACTCCGTGACCGCACAAATCTCGCACAACCGAAAATCCGTTCATTTCTACTTCTGTTTGAACTGCATTGGAAATATCACCAAAATGATTACCTGCTACTGCTTGTTCAATACCTAAATAGAGTGATTTTTCAGTAACTTCCATCAGTTTAATTTTCTCGGTGGAAATATTCCCGACTGCAACCGTTAAAGCAGCATCTCCATAAGCATGATTTTTAAGAACACCAATATCAATTGAAATTATCTCGCCTTCTTTAAGAATTCTGTTGCCTGGAATTCCATGAACAACTTCTTCGTCAACCGAAGCACAGATTGAAGCGGGAAAACTTCTGGATCCGGCTTGTGAATATCCTTTGAAAGCCGGTATCGCATCATTACTTCTAATATAATCCTCTGCAATTTTATCTAATTCCAGGGTTGAAATACCCGGTTTTACATATCTTTTGACTAATTGCAAAGTCTCTGCAACAATTTTAGAACTTTCTCTAATAAAATCTATTTCTTTTTTCGATTTAATTAAAATCAAAATTTATTAACCTTTTCTACCTCTTAGTTTGCCTGCTTTCATGAATCCGTCATAATGGCGCATTAATAAATGCGATTCAATTTGTTGAAGCGAATCCAAAGCAACACCAACAAGAATAAGCAAACTTGTACCGCCAAAGAACGAAGCAAAACTTCCTGAAACACCAAACTTATTAATGAATGCTGGCAAAATAGCTATTATCGCAAGGAAAATAGAGCCTGGCAATGTAATCTTTGTAAGTATATTATCAATAAAATCCGAGGTTTGTTTCCCGGGTCTGATCCCTGGTACAAATCCACCCTGTTTCTTCATATTTTCGGCTACATCTTGAGGATTGAACGCTATCGCCGTATAAAAATATGTGAAAAATATAATCATTAACGCATAAACAAATGAATATGTGAATGACGTATATTGAAAATATCCTGCAACAGCTTGCAAAAATTCATTATCGGGGAAAAAGGATAGAACTGTTGCCGGAATGAACATAATTGCCTGTGCAAAAATGATAGGCATAACTCCGGCAGTATTAACCCGCAATGGAATATATTGAGTAACCCCGCCATAAACTTTTCTTCCAACCACTCTTTTCGCATACTGAACAGGAATTCTTCTTGTTCCCTGTGTTACAAGAATAACGCCGGCAATAATCAAAACCATTAATGACAGAATAACAATTTCAATAATTATATTTCTTGTACCAGATGAAATCAAACGGTATTCATCCAAAATTGCGAACGGAAACCGATTGATGATATTTATAAAAATTATAAGTGAAATACCATTTCCAATCCCCTTTTCAGTTATCTGCTCACCCATCCACATCATGAATATTGTACCGGCAACGAGAAGAATAACCGAAGTGATAACAAACCCAACTCCCCTTATTTCTGCCGGAATTACAGACTGACCTTCAACACTTAAATTCATAACAACGCCCGTAACAACACCTGTCGCCTGAAATATTGAAATTATAACTGTTCCGACACGAGTATATTGTGTGATTTTCTTTCTGCCTTCTTCACCTTCACGCTGCAATTTTTGTATAAAAGGAACAACCGCACCACCAAGCTGAATAATAATTGATGCAGATATATAAGGCATAATTCCTAATGCAAAAATTGCCACATTTGAAAAAGCTCCACCGGCAAATAGGTCATAAAGACCAAGTAAATTATCGGATGTTTTATTTGCCATAGCCTGCGAAAGCAAATAACCGTCAACACCTGGCAAAGTGATATGAGAACCTAACCGAACAATCAATAAGAGAGCTAAGGTATAAATAATTCGCTGCCTTAGTTCATGAATCTTGAAAATATTTCTGAATGTTTCTTGAAGTTTAGCCATTATTTTTTAATCTCTTTAATTGAACCGCCAACTGAAGTAATTTTTTCTTTTGCTGAATTACTGAATGCATAAGCAGAAACTTCTAATTTAGCTTTTAATTCGCCATTTCCTAAAACTTTGTAAGGATAATTCGCTTTTGAAATTAAACCGTTTTTGAATAAGACATGAGTTGTAATTATCCCGTCTTCAACTTTTTTATCATCAACCAATTTTTGAAGAGAAGAAACATTAATTACCTGATAATCTATTTTGAAAATATTTTTAAATCCTCTTTTAGGGATTCGTCTTTGTAAAGGCATCTGTCCGCCTTCAAACCAAGGTCTGTATTTTGCACCGGCTCTTGAATTCTGCCCATTCATACCACGTGTTGATTGTCCGCCATGACCGGATCCTTCACCACGACCAACTCTTTTTCTTTGCTTTGTAGATCCTTTAGCTTTCTTTAAATTACTTAAAAAATCCATTCTATTATCCTTCAATTTCTTCAACTTTGAGTAAATGTGATACTTTTCTGATCATGCCACGGATTTGTGGGGTATCTGTGTGAAATTTGATATAATTAGGACGACCTAACCCTAAAGCTTCGATTGTTTTTTTCTGATCTTTTGGTCTATCAATCACACTTCCTGTTTGAGTCAATTTTAATTTCTTTGCCATTTTAATTCACCTATACATTAAACAATTCTGAGACTTTCATTCCTCTTTTGGAGGCCATCATATAAGCATCAGTTAAATTTAAAAGTCCGTTCAAAGTCGCTTTTACCTGATTATGAGGATTACTTGAGCCAAGTGATTTTGTCAAAATATCCTTAACACCTGCCGATTCAAGAACCGCACGAACAGCACCACCGGCAATCAACCCTGTACCAGGAGCAGCAGGTCTCAACAATACTTTGCCTGCACCAAACTTTCCTAAAATTTCATGAGGGACAGTTCCTTTGAGGATCGCAACCTTAAAAACGTTCTTTTTTGCATCATCAATACCTTTTGAAATAGCATCTGTAACTTCATTTGCTTTTCCAAGACCTACACCAACATGACCTTTAGCATCACCAACAACTACAATAGCATTAAAGCTAAATCTTCTACCACCTTTAACAACTTTTGCTACGCGGTTTATGTATACAACTTTTTCTTTTAAGTTTTCTAATCCCGATACTTTTTTAGGTTTCAATTTTTTTTACTCCAATAATTTCAATTACTTAATTTAACCGACTTTTGCTGCCGAGAGAGGATTCGAACCTCTACATACGGCTCCAAAGGCCGCTGTCCTACCATTAGACGACCCGGCAATTCATTAAAATTTTAATCCGCCTTCTCTTGCACCTTCGGCAAGAGCTTTAACACGACCATGATAAATATAAGAACCTCTGTCAAAAACCACACTGGAAAGATTTGCTTCCAAAGCCTTTTTTGCAATCAACTTTCCAACAAGCTTAGCTTTTTCAATTTTGCCTTTAACATTTTTAATGTCATCTAATAATTCTTTCGATTTAGTTGAAGCTGATGCTAATGTTTTACCGCAAGAATCATCAATTAATTGTGCATACATGTGATTCAAACTTCTGAATACAGTTAAACGTGGTTTTTCAGTAGTTCCGGAAATATTTTTCCTGTTTCGGAATGCTCTTTTAATTTTTCTTTTTAATATATTATCTTTTTTAATCATTCTAAGTTACTCCAGTTTTACTTACCTGCCGTTTTTCCGGCTTTTCTAATAATAACTTCGTCGCTGTATTTAATTCCTTTTCCTTTGTAAGGCTCAGGTGATCTGAACGATCTAATTTTTGCTGCAACAAGTCCAACTAATTCTTTATCTATCCCGAAAATCTTTATCTGCGTTGGAACAGGAACTTCCAATTTAATTTCATCCGGAGCTTCAAAATAAATAGGATGAGAGTAACCGACAGTTAAAAGAATTCCTTTTCCTTTCAGTTCGGCTTTATAACCAACCCCTACAATGTCCAACGATTTGCTGTATCCGCTTATAACTCCGGAAACCATATTTTGAATTAATGCTCTTGTTAATCCATGTAATGCACGATTTTCTTTTAGATCATTTTCCCGTAAAACAAGCAACTCTTTATCATTAATCTGCAGCTTTACGTTAGGATGAACATTCATCTGAAGTTCACCCAACTTACCTTTAACTTTAATTGTATTGTCACCGATATTTACAGTAACATCACTAATATTAATTGGTTTTTTACCTACTCTTGACACTTAAATTCTCCACTCAAAATTTTACCAAATATGGCAAATGATTTCGCCGCCAACTGATTCTTTTTTTGCTTGCCTATCTGTAAGCAACCCCTTTGGTGTAGAAAGAACTGCAATTCCTAAACCGTTTCTAACTCGGGGAAGTTTATCTTTTCCAACATAAGTTCTTCTTCCCGGAGTACTAATTCTCCTTAATCCTGTTATGGAAGACATTCCATTAACGTACTTTAAGTGAACCTTAATAATATTTTGTTTCCCATCTTCTACAATTACAAAATCTCTAACAAAATTAGTTTCCTTAAGAATCTCAGCCATCCTAATTTTCATTTTCGAAGCAGGAATTTCAACAACTTTCTTTTTAGCTTTGACTGAATTTCTAATTCTTGTCAAAAAATCAGCAATCGGATCAACTACTGGCATTTATATACTCCTATTATTACCAACTTGATTTTTGAATACCGGGAATTTCACCCTTTAGCGCCATTTCTCTGAAAACCAAACGAGACAAACCGAATTTTCGATAATAACCTCGTGGTCTGCCGCTGACTAAACAACGGTTTTTTTGCCTGACAGGTGAAGCATTTCTAGGAATTGCCTGAAGTGCATCATAATCACCTTTAGCTTTTAATTCTTTTCTCAAACTTTCATATTTCTTCACGAGTCTTGCTTTTTTTGCTTCCCGTGCTAATAATGATTTTCTTGCCATCTTTTACCTTTTAGCTCTATTGTTTTTTTCTAAACGGAACACCGAACGCATTCAACAATTCATAAGCTTCTGCATCTGTCTTAGCAGTAGTTACAAAAGTGACATCCATTCCATGAACTTTAGAAATTTTGTCTACATTAATTTCAGGAAAAATAATTTGTTCTTTAATTCCCATTGTATAATTTCCTCTACCATCAAATGATTTATCAGAAATTCCTCTGAAGTCACGAACGCGAGGAAGCGCAATTGCAATCAATCTTTTAAGGAATTCATACATTGATTCTTTACGCAAAGTTACTTTTGCTCCGATTTTCATTCCTTCTCTCAATTTAAAATTGGAGATAGATTTTTTAGCTGTTCTTAAAGATGCTTTTTGACCGGTAATAGATTCAAGTTCTTTAACTGCATTGTCTAACTCTTTTGAATCCTGAACAGCATCGCCAACACCCATATTAATAACGATTTTCTCTAACTTCGGAACCTGCATAACATTCTTGTACGAAAATTTTTTCATCAGTTCCGGTATAATTTCTGCTTTATATTTTTCAAATAAATCAAGCGGAATTTTAACATTTCCCTTATTTTCAGCAACAGGTTTTACATCCTGTTTTTTATCATCTGCTTTAACTTTCTTTTCCTTCGCCATATCTAATTAGAACCTCAATATTTTATAGCATTTCGCCGCTTTTTCTACTAATGCGGACAATCTTTTTCTTACTTGTTTTTTCATCAATAATTACTTTTGCGCCAATTCGAGTAGTTTCATTTGTCTTTGGATCAATGATCATAACATTTGATGCATTAATCGGAGCTTCCTTTTCAACTATACCACCCTGTTGATTTTTTTGATTAGGTTTAGTATGACGCTTTTTAATATTGACACCTTCAACAATCAATTTGTTTTCTGAAGGATAAACTTTTAATACTTTTCCCGTTTTTCCTTTTGCGTTTCCGGCAATAATCATAACGGTATCATTCTTTTTAATCTTCATGTGCATTTCCTCAAAGAACTTCTGGAGCTAACGAAATAATTTTCATAAACTTTTTTTCTCTCAATTCGCGGGCAACCGGTCCAAAAATACGTGTGCCGCGTGGTTCAAGTTGAGCGTTTAATAACACGGCTGCATTCTCATCAAATCTGATATAAGAGCCATCTGCACGCTTTACTTCTTTTGCTGTTCTAACAATAACTGCTTTAGAAACTTCACCTTTTTTTACATTACCACCAGGTATAGCAGTTTTAACTGCAACCACAATAACATCACCGACAGTGGCATATCTTTTTCTTGTACCACCGAGAACTTTAATGCATTTAACTTTCTTTGCACCCGAGTTATCAGCAGCCACCAAATTTGTTTCTTGTTGTACCATTATATTATCCTCTAATCAGCGCTGACTATTTTGCTTTTTCTAAAATTTCTATGACACGCCATTTTTTAGTTTTGCTTATGGGTCGTGTTTCCATAACCTTAACAACGTCACCAATTCCACATTCATTTTTCTCATCATGAGCCATAAGCTTAGTCGTTTTCTTAAAATATTTTTTATACAGAGGATGAGCAACTTTTCGTTCGATTGAAATTACAATGCTCTTTTCCATTTTATTTTTAACAACCAAACCAACTTTTGTTTTACGTGAATTTCGCTCCATAAAATCTTATGACTCCTTATTTACTGTTTTCTTTTCTGCAATTTCTCTTTCTTTTAATATCGTTTTCATCTTAGCAATATCTTTTCTAACTAATTTCAACTTTGCAGTATTTGTCAAATTTTTTAATTCATGTTGAAATCTGAGATCAATCAAGTTACTTTCTTCTTCCTTGATGCGTTTCAGTATTTCTTCAGTATTCATTTCTTTTATTTCATAAATCTTCATATCTCAAACCTTTATTGATTTTCATAATCCGGTCGAACCGAAACTTTTGTTTTAATAGGTAATTTGTGAGAAGCCAAACGAAAAGCTTCAATTGCAATTTCCTTTGAAACTCCCGAAACTTCAAACATAATTCTTCCTGGTTTTACTACAGCCACCCAAAATTCAGGGGCTCCTTTTCCTTTACCCATTCTTGTTTCTAATGGTTTTTTTGTAACTGGCTTATCCGGGAAAATACGAATCCAAATCTTTCCGTCCCTTTTCATCGTTCTTGTGATCGCAATTCGGCAGGCTTCTATCTGTCGGCTTGTTATCCAGGCCGGCTCTAAAGACTTAAGTCCGAAATCACCAAAAGCTATTGAACTGCCACGCTTAGCTTTTCCCGCTCTTCGACCACGATGTTCTTTTCTATATTTTACTCTTTTTGGCATTAACATGAGGAAAACTCCTAATAAACTTTATTCTGATATTCTCTTACCTAAAATTTCACCACGGCAAATCCATACTTTTACACCGATTGCGCCATAAACAGTATGAGCTGTTGCTGTAGCATAATCAATGTCGGCACGGATGGTATGAAGTGGAATCCTACCTTCTTTATACTCTTCGCTTCGAGCCATTTCAGCTCCGCCTAATCTACCTGAACATCTAACTCTTATTCCTTCAGCACCCATCCTTCTGGCAGCAGTAATAGTAGATTTCATTGCTCTTCTAAAAGAGATTCGTCCTTGTAATTGCACCGAAATATTTTCAGCTACAAGTTTAGCATCCAATTCAGGTCGTTTAATTTCAGCAATCTGTATTTTTACCTCTTTGTTAGTAATTTTCTTCAATTCTTCTTCTAACTGAGCGATTTCCTTTCCACTTTTACCTATTACTACTCCGGGTCTTGAAGTGTGAATTGTTAAAATTAAATTTTTTGATGTCCTGTCGATAACTATTCTTGAAACACCGGCTTTCTTCAAACGATTTCTAATATAAGATCTCAGCTTAATATCTTCAAGTAATTTTGTTGAGTATCCTTTTCTTTCATACCAATTAGATTCCCAACCTCTGATTACACCAACTCTGAATCCAATAGGATTTACTTTTTGACCCAATCAATCCTCCGACTATTGATTTAATTCTTCTTTAACTTTTAATTCTTTAGTTGCAACAACAATTGTAAGATGGTTTGAACGTTTTCTTACTCTGTATGCTCTTCCCATAGGGGCTGGAAGCATACGTTTCATTGTTGGACCTTGATTTACAAAAACTTCTTTCACTAACAAATCTGAGAGTTCATGCTTAATATTTGCATCTTTATTGTATAGATTTGACACAGCAGATCTAAGCACTTTTTCAGCATCTTTTGATGCATGATGAGGATCGAAATGAAGAATTTCGATTGCTTTATCAACTGTTTTATTTCTAATCAAATCAATAACAAATCGCATTTTTCTTGGCGATGAAGGTATATACCTATGTGTTGCTTTTGCTTCCATTCTTTCCTCAATACTCTATTTGACTGCAGAAGCTTTTTCAGCTTTTGTTCCGGGGTGTCCTCTGAATATTCGTGTCGGTGCAAACTCCCCGAGCTTATGACCAACCATGTTCTCCGATACGTATATTGGAATCATTTTGTTGCCATTATGAACCGCAATAGTATGACCAACAAATTCAGGCGAAATAGTGCTTGAACGAGACCATGTTTTAATTACTTTTTTCTGATTTGCTTGATTAAGTTTTCTAACTTTCAAAAGCAATTTTACATCAATAAAAGGACCTTTTTTAACTGAACGAGGCATAAATCACTCTGCTTTTACTTTCTTCGTTTAACAATAAATTTATTAGAATCTTTCTTGTGTTTCCTTGTTTTCAAACCTTTGGCTTTTTGGCCAGAAGCTGATACCGGATGACCGCCACCGCTTGTCTTGCCTTCACCACCACCCATTGGGTGATCCACAGGATTTTTTGCAACACCACGGCTGAAAGGTCTGATTCCCATCCATCGGCTTCTTCCTGCTTTACCAACACTGATGTTTTCATGCTCCAAATTACCAACCTGTCCATAAGTAGCGGAACATTCAATGCTTATGTTTCTAACTTCGCCTGAAGGTAATTTTAACTGTGCATATTTTCCTTCTCTTGCCATTAATTGAATTGCGGTGCCTGCAGAACGGCCAAGCTGAGCACCCTTTCCCGGCTTCAATTCAACATTATGAATAAAACTTCCAACCGGTAAATCTTTTAATTTCAGAGAATTTCCAACTTTAATCTCTGCTCTTTCACCCGACATAAGCGTATCACCAACCTTTAAGCCATTCGGACATAAAATATAACGTTTTTCACCATCATTATAGAATAATAAGGCTATTCGTGCAGATCTGTTCGGATCATATTCAATTGCATTAACTACTGCGGGAATACCATTTTTATCACGTTTAAAATCTATTACTCTGTATTTTCTTTTGTGACCACCGCCGCGATGACGAGAGGTTACTCTTCCCAAATTATTTCGCCCACCACTTTTACTCAATGAAGTGGTTAAACTTTTTTCAGGAACTGTTTTTGTGATTTCTTCAAATCCAGCGATGGACATGAATCGTGTTCCGGGCGTAACTGGTTTTAATTTTCTAACTGGCATTAATCAATTCCTTACTAAACTTCACCAAAAATATCTATTTTTTGACCTTCTTTAACGGTCACTATAGCTTTCTTATATTGAGGAGTCTTCCCACTAAATCTACCTTTCTTGGTAAATTGAGTTTTCGTTTTTCCTTTGTACTTGATCGTATTAACAGAAACAACATTAACATTAAATTTTTTCTTAATTGCTTTAGCTATTTCTATTTTATTTGAATCAATATTTACAACAAATCCATATTTATTCTGACTTTCCTGAATAGCAGTCATTTTTTCTGTCAATAACGGTCTGATTAATATATTATGCATCTTTTCCTCACCTATTTAAGTATGCTTGCAATTTTGTCAACTGCACTTTTCTGAATCAACAACTTCTGGTTATTGAGTATTTCATATGTCGAAGCATTCTCAGCTACATCAATGTAAACTTTCTCAATATTTCTACCTGACTTAAATACATTTGGCAAATTTTCACTGGTTAATAGTAATGTCTTTTTTCCGTAAACCTTTAAATTTTTCAGAATATCTGTAAAATTTTTGGTTTTTGGCTGATCAAAATTAAAATCTTCAACAACCATAATCTGATTTGCTTTTGCTTTCATTGATAAAGCAGACTTACGAGCAAGAATATTTACCTTTTTATTGATTTTTTGTCTGTAATCTCTTGGTTTAGGTCCAAATATAGTTCCACCACCAATCCATAATGGAGATCGTGATGTACCTGCTCTGGCACCACCCTTGCCTTTTTGTTTCCAAGGTTTTCTACCACCACCATTTACTTCACTTCGCTCCTTAGTCTTATGGGTTCCCTGTCTCTGATTTGCCAAAAAAGCTTTTACCGATAAGTACACTACATGATCATTTGGTTCGATGGCAAATACGCTGTCTGATAGTTCAACTTTTTCTTCAGATAGTGTTCCGTCTATTTTATAAACATCAACTTTCATTTTCAACCAATTATTTTCTAATTTCAACTATTGAATTAACAGCACCTGGAACGGCGCCCAAAACAAAAACCAAATTTTTCTCAACATCAATTTTTATGACTTTTGAATTTTTAACGGTAACTTGATTATTGCCCATACGTCCGGCCATTCTTGTACCTTTATAAACCCGAGATGGATAAGAACTCGCTCCAATTGAACCTGGAGAACGTTGCCTGTTGTGCTGTCCGTGAGTTTGACCTCCGACACCGCTAAAATTATGACGTTTTACAACTCCCTGAAAACCTTTACCTTTCGAAGTTCCAATAATTTTGACTTTTTCACCTTCAACAAACAAATCAGCTTTTAATGTATCACCAATTTTTAAGGTGGATAAATCAAAATCAGAAAATTCTTTTAAGACTGCAACAGGAGATAAGTTCTTTTTCTGAAAATTTCCCATTTCCGGTTTATTTAAATGTTTCTCTTTTTTAGAACCAAAACCAAGCTGAACAGCTTCATAACCGTCTTTTTCTTTAGTTCTAATCTCAACCACAGGACAAGGTCCTGCTTCAACTATTGTAACAGGAATTACTTTTCCATTAGTGGAGTAAAGATTAGTCATTCCGAGTTTTTTACCTAACAATCCTGGCATATTAAAATCCTTATAACTTTATCTCAATATCAACACCCGCCGGAATTTCAAGCTTACTTAAAGCATCGACGGTTTTATTGTTGGAATTATGAATATCTAAAATTCTTTTATGAGATCTTATTTCAAATTGTTCTCTTGATTTTTTATCAACATGCGGAGAGCGAAGCACTGTAAATACTGAACGTCTGGTCGGCAGTGGAATAGGTCCCACAACAATAGCACCAGTAGTTTTAACTGTCTTGATAATTTTTTCAGTTGACTTATCAATTAAAATATGATCATATGATTTCAATCTAATTCTAATCTTTTGACCAGGCACTTTTACTCTCCTTAATTAAAAATATATTCCCCGGCAGAATATTCTACCGGGATGTAAATTATTCAAAAATCTTTGTTACAACACCCGCACCAACAGTTCTGCCACCTTCACGAATAGCGAACCTTAAACCTTCTTCCATAGCAATTTCAGTAATCAAATTAACTTTTAATCTTACATTATCACCAGGCATAACCATTTCTGTACCTTCAGGCAATTCTGCAATACCGGTTACGTCAGTTGTCCTGAAATAGAACTGAGGTCTGTAACCAGCGAAGAATGGAGTATGACGACCACCCTCTTCTTTTGACAGGATATAAACTTCTCCTTCAAAAACTTTATGAGGAGTAATACTGCCTGTTTTTGCAAGAACCATTCCTCTCATAATCTCTTTTTTATCGATACCACGTAATAAAATGCCTGCATTATCACCAGCCATAGCTGAATCTAATTCTTTACGAAACATTTCAATACCGGTAACAACTGTTTTCTTATGAACACCAAGACCGATCAATTCAACTTCTTCCTGAATTTTAACCTGACCTCTTTCAACTCTACCTGTAGCAACAGTTCCTCGTCCAGTAATTGAGAAAATATCTTCAACCGGCATTAAGAATGGTTTATCAATTGCACGATCAGGCAATGGAATATAATCATCAACAGCCTGCATGAGTTCCCAGATACAATCATATCTTTCATCACTTGGATCAGCATCAGATGTACCGGCTTCCAAAGCTTTGAGGGCAGAGCCACGAATAATAGGAATTTCATCGCCAGGGAATTCATATTTGCTAAGCAATTCTCTTAATTCCATTTCAACTAAGTCTAACAATTCAGGGTCATCAACTGCGTCAACTTTATTCATGAAAACAACAATCTTAGGCACACCAACTTGTCTAGCCAAAAGAATGTGTTCACGTGTTTGAGGCATTGGACCATCTGTAGCAGCAACAACAAGAATAGCTCCATCCATTTGTGCGGCACCAGTAATCATGTTTTTAACGTAATCAGCGTGACCGGGACAGTCAACGTGAGCATAATGTCTATTTGCTGTCGAATATTCAACGTGTGCAGTTGCAATTGTAATACCTCGCTCTCTTTCTTCCGGTGCATTATCAATACTATCGAAAGATCTAATTTGAGATAAACCTTTTTTCGCAAGAGCCATTGTTATAGCGGCAGTAAGAGTAGTTTTCCCATGGTCTACGTGACCAATAGTTCCAACGTTAACGTGTGGCTTACTACGATCAAATTTTTCTTTTGCCATCTAATACTCCTTAATGTAATAGTTATAAATTATATTGTTTGCTTGTCTTGATTATTTGAAGATTTTTCAGCAATCTTTTCCGCAATTGCTTTCGGTACTTGATTATATTTTGAAAACTGCATCGTATAAATCGCTCTACCTTGTGTCATTGATCTTAAAGTCGTAGCATAACCAAACATTTCTGATAGTGGTACTGAGCCACGAATAACCTGTGCATCGCGTCTTGCTGTAAAACCTTCTATTTTTCCCCTGCGTGAGTTAAGGTCTCCCATAACATCACCCATATATTCTTCCGGGGTAATAATTTCTATACTCATAATTGGTTCAAGAATTGCGGGATTGGCTTTTCTTGCACCTTCCTTAAAAGCAATCGAGCCGGCAACTTTGAATGAAATCTCATCTGAGTCAACATCATGATAAGAACCATCAAACAATTTAGCCTTAATATCAACAACTTGGTAACCAGCTAAAACACCATTTCTCATTGCTTCCTGAATTCCATTTGAAACCGGAGTAATATATTCTTTTGGCACCACTCCGCCAACAATCGCATTTACAAACTCAAAACCTTTCCCCGGTTCATTTGGTGAAAGTTCAATCCAAACATGACCGTATTTTCCTCTTCCACCGGATTGTTTAACAAATTTTCCTTCTGCTTCAACTGTTTTTGTGATTGTTTCTCTATAAGCTACCTGAGGTTTACCGACATTAGCTTCAACTTTGAATTCACGCTTCATCCTATCAACCAAAATCTCAAGATGAAGTTCACCCATACCCGAAATCAATGTCTGTCCGGTTTCATCATCAACAGTTACTCTAAAAGTAGGGTCCTCATCCTGCAATTTAGTTAAAGCATCCGATAATTTATCCTGATCCGCTTTGGTTTTAGGTTCAATTGCAATCTGAATAACTGGTTCAGGGAAAGCCATTTTTTCCAAAACAACAGGATCATTTTCTGTACATAAAGTATCACCGGTTCGAGTATGCTTTAATCCAACAATTGCAGCTATATCTCCCACCCTAACCACATCTAAATCTTCTCTCCTATTGGCATGCATCAACAAAATTCTACCAACTCTTTCTTTTTTGTCGGATATAGAGTTGTGAATGTATGAACCTGCTTCCAATGTTCCATTATAAACTCTGATATAAGTCAATTTTCCAACAAATGGGTCAGTCATAATTTTAAATGCTAATGCAGTAAATTTTTCTTTTTCGTCAATTTTTCTTTCAACAAGATCATTTTTATAGGGATGATGAGCAATCATATTTCCCGAATCGAGCGGAGAAGGTAAAAATTCAATCACTGAATCGAGAAGTTTTTGAACCCCTTTATTCTTAAATGAAGAACCACATAAAACCGGAGTAATTTTCAATTGAATAGTCGCTTCACGAATTACTCTTGTAATTTCCTCTGCAGAAATTTCAATTCCATCAAGATATTTTTCGAGTAAAGTATCATCAACTTCACTAACGGCTTCTAACATTACTGTTCTATATTTTTTAGCATAAGGAAGCAAATCATGCGGTACATCAATATCCTCAAATTCTGCACCTGTAGGATCATCATTATACATTCTTGCTTTCATTGTGATAAGATCAATAATGCCTGAGAAAATGTCACCTTCACCAATTGGAAGCGTAATAGGAACGGCATTGGCTTTGAGTCTGTCTTTCATCATCTGAATTGCATTGAAATAATCAGCGCCAATTCTATCCATTTTATTTACAAAAGCAATACGAGGTACTTTATATTTATCAGCTTGACGCCAAACAGTTTCAGATTGAGGTTCAACACCACCAACCGCACAAAATAAAGCTATTGCACCGTCTAAAACTCTTAAAGACCTTTCTACTTCAACAGTAAAATCAACGTGACCCGGAGTATCAATAATATTTATTTGATTATTTTTCCAATAACAAGTAGTAGCTGCCGAAGTTATCGTAATCCCACGCTCTTTTTCCTGTTCCATCCAATCCATTGTTGCTGCACCGTCATGAACTTCACCCATACGATGAAGTTTACCGGTGTAAAACAAGATACGTTCTGTTGTAGTTGTTTTACCGGCATCAATATGTGCCATAATTCCAATGTTTCTAACTTTCGATATTTCTACTCTTGCCAAACTCAACTAACTTTCCTTACCATTTAAAGTGTGCAAATGCTTTATTGGCTTCCGCCATTCTGTGTGTATCATCTTTTTTCTTAACTGCATTGCCTTCATTATTAGAAGCAGCAATAATTTCTGCAGCAAGCTTAAGAGCCATAGATTTGTCTTTACGATCTCTTGAATAATTCTTTAACCATCTGATTCCAAGGGCAATTCGTCTTTCAGGTCTAACTTCCATCGGAACCTGATAAGTAGCTCCACCCACTCTGCGGCTTCTAACTTCAACTAATGGTTGAACATTCGTCAAAGCTTTCTTAAAGACTTCAATAGCAGGCTTCTTGGTTCTTTGTTCAATAATGTCAAAGCATTCATAAACAACTCCACGCATTGTGGATTTTTCACCACTCCACATCAAGTTATTGACAAATTTAGCAACGACGACATCATTATATTTTGGATCAGGTTTAATATACCTTTTTTCGGCTCTTTTCTTTCTCATATCTTAATTCTTATTTTTTAGGTTTTTTAGCACCATATTTTGATCTTGATTTTTTTCTATCTTCAACTCCGCTGGTATCTAAAGTTCCACGAATTATGTGGTACCTAACACCAGGTAAATCTTTAACTCTTCCACCTCTGATCAATACGATGGAGTGTTCTTGTAAATTGTGACCTTCACCGGGAATATAAGCTGTAACTTCAATTCCGTTTGATAATCTTACACGAGCAATTTTTCTTAAGGCAGAATTAGGCTTCTTTGGTGTTGTAGTGTAAACTCTTGTACAAACACCTCTTTTTTGAGGACAAGCATCCAAAGCCGGAGCTTTGTTTTTTGAGATTACAGCTTGTCTACCTTTTCTAACCAACTGATTTATTGTTGGCACTAAACTTCCTCCAAAAATTTTATAATATCTTTAAAAATTCAGACTTTCAATATAGAATTAATATTAATTTTTGTCAAGCTAAGAGCGTTGAAAAATAACAATTTTTCTATCATTCTGTCTCTTTTACTGCTTCTACATTTTCATTCTGGTTAATTAAATTTTCTTCCAATTCGGAATCGAGAATTATTTTTTCATACTTTTTCAAACCTGTACCGGCTGGAATCAAGTGTCCCATGACAACATTCTCTTTTAATCCATGCAAAAAGTCTGTTTTTGCTTCGATAGCGGCATTTGTTAATACTTTTGTTGTTTCCTGGAAAGAAGCAGCAGAAATAAAACTCTCAGTAGATAATGCGGCTTGTGTGATTCCTAATAGTCTATTATTAAACGTAGCCGGCTGAGCTTCACGGAATTCAATTTCCACTTTATTCTTTTTAGCTAATTCAGCATTAATTTCTTTAATCTTTGTTTTTGAAATTAATTGTCCAATCGAATATTTTGACTGCCCGGGATCTAAGACGTAAACCATACCGTTAATTCTTTCATTCTCTTCAACAACTTTCTGTCTATCAACATAATCATCTTCAATGAATTGTGTATCGCCTGAATTGATGATTTGCAATTTTTGCAACATTTGTCTTACGATCACTTCGATGTGTTTATCATTAATTCTAACACCCTGCAAACGATAAACATCCTGGATTTCATTTACCAAATATTCCTGAACTGCATTTGGACCTTTAATTTTCAATATATCGTGCGGGTCTGTTGCTCCATCGGTAATTTTTTCACCGGCAGGAATTTCATCACCTTCCTGAACTAAAATATGTTTACCGTAAGGCACTGCGTAAACCTTCTGATCAACTTTATCCAAAGATTCAACAATAATTTCTCTTGAACCTTTTTTCTTAGCACCAAATTTAACCGTACCTTCAATTTCAGAAATAACGCCAGGATCATGAGGGCTTCGCGCTTCGAATAACTCAGTTACACGAGGAAGACCACCAGTAATATCCCTGCTTTTTGCAGCTTGCCTTGAAATTTTTGCAAGCACTGTTCCCTGTTGAACCGTTTCCCCTTCTTCAACAGATAAATACGCTCTGATAGGAAGGTTAAAACTCTTTTCAGCACCTTTTTCATTTCTAATTACGATGCTAGGAGTACGATTTTTATCTTTGGATTCAATAATAACTTTCTGAACGTGTCCAGTTTGCTCGTCGGCAATTTGCTGATAAGTAACATTCTCGACTAAATCAACGAAATAAACAGAACCGGCGATATCTGTAATAATCAATGCATTATAAGGATCATGATTGTAAATAGGTTGTCCTTTTTTCACCTTTTGATTATCTGATACAAGTAATTCAGAACCATAAGGGATATCGAATTTCTTCAATTGGCGATCATCATCATCAAAAATACCAACAGAACCACGTCTGCCTGTAACAACTTTAACTTTCCCGAAGAAATCTGTTTTCTCAACGAAATTCAATTTATCAAATTTAATTTTTCCTTCAATACTGGATTCTACCTGGGATTGACTTGCAATACGTGAAGATGTTCCACCTAAGTGGAAAGTTCTTAATGTAAGCTGAGTTCCCGGCTCACCAATTGATTGAGCTGCAACAATTCCCACTGCTTCACCAATTTCAACCTGCTTACCGGTAGTTAAATTTCTACCATAACAATTGGCACAAACACCTCTTTTTGACTCACAGGTTAAAACTGTTCTTATATAAACCGAATCAATCATTGCATCGTCAATTCTTTCAGCTTTTTCTTCAGTAATTATTTCACCTGCTTCAGCGATTAACTCATCATTTTTAGGGTCATAAATATCTTCTTGAGCAACACGTCCAATAATTCTTTCTGCAAGCGGTTCCCTTTCGAGTTCTGCATCTTTCAGAGCAGTAATATAAACACCTCTGATAGTTCCGCAATCTTTTTCAGTAATAATGACATCCTGAGCAACATCTGTCAATCTTCTGGTCAAATAACCCGCATCAGCAGTTTTCAAAGCAGTATCAGCCAAACCTTTTCTCGCTCCGTGAGTTGAAATAAAATACTCAAGAACTGACAAACCTTCTTTAAAGTTAGCTATAATTGGGTTTTCAATAATTTCACCTGATTGACCGGTTAAAGTTTTTTGAGGTTTCATCATCAAACCACGCATACCTGCCAACTGTCTTACTTGCTCTGCCGAACCTCGAGCACCTGAATCAACCATCATATGCAAAGGATTGAATCCACCCTGATCGGATCTGATTTTATCCATCAAAGTTTTAGCAACGTTATTTGTAGTAAACGTCCAAACATCAATAATTTTATTGTATCGCTCAGCATCTGTAATCAAACCCTGTTCAAACTCATTCATAATTCCGGCAACATTTTTATTTGATTCCGTTACAATTTTTGCTTTTTCATCGGGAATCAACATATCGCTGAAACTAATTGAAATACCGGCGGCAGTGGCGTATCTGTAACCCAAGTCCTTTAAATTATCAAGGAATTTTGCAGTTACTTCATTACCTAATTTTATAAACATTTTGTAAATAAAACCACTGAAGATTTTCTTTATTAACAATTCATTGAAGAATCCCATTTCTTTAGGAACAATTTTATTGAAAATTACCCTGCCGACAGTTGTATCAATGAACTTATCATCTATTTTTAATTTAATTTTTGTGTGCAATTCGACAACTTTATTATCATAGGCAATGACAACTTCATCAAAATCACTGAAGTACATTCCTTCGCCTTTGGCACCAGATTTACTTTTTGTAAGATAATAACAGCCTAAAACGATATCCTGAGTCGGAACAACAATCGGGCTTCCGTTTTGCGGAGAAAGAATGTTATGACTTGAAAGCATCAACAAAGAAGCTTCCAATTGAGCTTCCCAAGAAAGCGGTACGTGAACAGCCATCTGGTCACCGTCAAAGTCAGCATTGAATGCAGTACAAACCATAGGATGCAACTGAATAGCTTTTCCGTCAATCAATATTGGCTGAAAAGCCTGGATACCAAGCCTATGTAAAGTTGGGGCTCTATTAAGCATTACAGGATGTCCTTCAATCAATTTTTCAAGAATATCCCAAATTATCGGTTCTTTTCTGTCAACTGCTTTACGTGCACTTTTAACAGTTTTAAAAACACCTCTTTCGATAAGTTTTCGTATCACAAAAGGTTTAAATAACTCAACTGCCATATCTTTAGGAAGACCGCATTGATGCAACTTTAATTCAGGACCAACGACAATTACCGAACGTCCGGAATAATCAACTCTTTTCCCCAAAAGATTTTGTCTGAACCGACCCTGCTTTCCTTTAAGCATATCAGACAGAGATTTTAAAGGTCTGTTTCCGTCACTTCGTACGGCACTAGCCCTTCTTGAGTTATCGAATAAAGCATCAACAGATTCCTGAAGCATTCTTTTTTCATTTCGAAGAATAACCTCGGGAGCTTTAATGTCTATCAATCTGCGAAGTCGATTATTTCTGATAATAACTCTTCTGTACAAATCATTCAAGTCAGAAGTAGCAAATCGCCCACCTTCAAGAGGAACGAGAGGTCTTAATTCAGGAGGAATAACCGGTATTACACCAAAGACCATCCACTCCGGTTTATTAGGTACCTTACCTTCTTTTTCTCTGAAAGCTTCTAAAACTCTCAATCTTTTGATTGTATCAGTACGTCTTTGCTGAGAAGTTTCAACTTCAAGCTGAGCTTTTAATTCATGGAAGAGTTGCTCAACGTCAATACTTTTAAGTAGTTCCCTTACTCCATCGCCACCGATCTTAGCTAAAAATTTCTTAGGATCATTATTATCAAGGGCATCATTATCATGTGGAAGCGAACTTACAATTTCAAAATATTGATCTTCTGATATCAAATCTTTTTTATTTAAGCCGGTAATACCCGGATTTAACACAACATAGGATTCATAATAAATAACTTTTTCAAGTTCTTTTGTAGTCATTCCGATTATGTTACCGATTTTTGACGGAAGAGCTTTAAAAAACCAAATATGAACGATTGGAACAGCAAGTTGAATATGTCCCATTCTTTCGCGGCGAACACTTTTTTGTGTTACTTCAACTCCGCAGCGATCGCAAACAATTCCTTTGTACCGAATCCCTTTGTATTTTCCACATGCACATTCCCAGTCTTTAACCGGGCCAAATATTTTTTCGCAAAACAACCCGTCTTTCTCGGGTCTGAAAGATCTATAATTAATAGTTTCAGGCTTTGTAACTTCACCCCGCGACCTTGATAAAATAGCATCGGGACTTGCCAAACTTATTGTCAATTTTTCTATTTCTTTGATAGTTTTTTCTTGAGTTTTTAACCTCATGATTATCTCCTTAAAGAAGTTTAATTTAGATAAACTAATTAACTTTTAAATCTAGTCCCAATCCTTGCAATTCTTTAATCATTACATTGAAAGCTTCTGGAACACCAGGCTTTGGAACGTTTTCACCTTTGACAATTGCTTCATAAGTTTTAGCTCTGCCAATTACATCATCACTTTTAACAGTTAAAACCTCCTGCAAGATATGAGATGCACCATAACCTTCCAGCGCCCAAACTTCCATTTCACCAAATCTTTGCCCACCAAACTGAGCCTTTCCACCAAGCGGTTGTTGTGTAATTAAGGAGTATGGTCCAATTGATCGGGCATGAATCTTATCTTCAACCATATGTCCAAGCTTCATCATATAAATATAACCGCATGTAACTTTCTGATGGAATTTTTCGCCTGATCGTCCATCTACCAAATTAATTTTACTACCGGTAGGTAAGGAAGCCTTAGCCAGCCATTCCTCTACATTCTCGACTTTAGCTCCATCAAAAATCGGTGTTTCAAATTTAACACCTAATTGATTTCCAACCCATCCAAGAGCAGTTTCATATAATTGTCCAAGATTCATACGGGAAGGTACACCAAGTGGATTTAGAATAATATCAACCGGAGTTCCATCTTCCAAATGAGGCATATCTTCGAGAGGAACAATTTTAGCGACAACACCTTTATTTCCGTGACGGCCTGCCATTTTATCACCAACGTTAACTTTTCGTTTTTTAGCTATATAAACTTTTGCCAACTGGACAATTCCCGGAGGCAGCTCATCGCCACTCTGTATTTTCAATTTTTCTCTTTTATTCTCTTCCTCAATATCAGCCAAAACATCAAAATAACTTACAAACAAGGCTTTAATCATATCATTAGTAGGTTTTTGACTAAACCAATCCTGGGTATAATCCAACTTAGTTAAGTCTGAGATTCCTGCAAAAGTAGAATCTTTAATCGCAGCACCACTTCTTAACATCAAAGTTCCATCAAGATCTCTGATTCCGGTAGTGGTTTTGCCTTCGCAGATAAGTGTAAGTTTATCTACAAGTTTCTTATAATGATTCTTCTTTCTGTTTTCAATTGATTTTTCTAACTGATCAAGTTCTTTCTTTTCAATTCTCTTTGCTTCAGGATCTTTTTTCTTTCTGCTGAATAATCTTGTTTTAATTACAGTTCCTTTTAATCCCGGAGGTGCCTTTAAAGAAGCATCTTTAACGTCACCGGCTTTATCTCCAAAGATTGCTTTGAGCAATTTTTCTTCCGGAGTCGGATCAGATTCACCTTTCGGAGTGATTTTTCCAATCAGGATATCACCCTCTTTAACTTCGGCTCCTTCCATGATAATTCCGTTTTCATCCAAATACTTTGTAGCTTCTTCTGAAATGTTTGGAATATCACGGGTTAATTCTTCTTCACCGCGTTTTGTTTCTCTTACCTGTAATTCAAATTCTTCAATATGAATCGATGTAAAAACATCATTTGCAACAATCTTTTCGGAAAGAATAATAGCATCCTCAAAATTATAGCCTCTCCATGGCATGAATGCAACAAGCACATTTTTGCCAAGAGCCAATTCACCATTTTCAATTGCAGGTCCATCGGCAATCACCTGACCTTTTTTAATGGTTTGTCCGGTTGCAACTCTTACTTTTTGATTAAAACAAGTCTCCTGATTAGTACCGGAGAACTTAGTCAAATCATATTGAACTCTTTTTTCATCATCAAAAGATGTAAGTGATTCAAAACTTTTTGAATCAGTAATATATTTTACAATAACTTTTTTAGCATCAGAGAATTCAACAACTCCATCATTTTCAGCAAGGATCATAGTTCGAGAATCATGAGCAGCTTTATATTCCATTCCTGTTCCCACGGTTGGGGCTTGAGGAACTAAAAGTGGAACTGCCTGTCTCTGCATGTTTGAACCCATTAAAGCACGGTTAGCATCATCATGTTCAAGGAAAGGAATAAGTGACGCAGCAACGCTAACAATCTGGGATGGAGCAACATCCATATAATGAACCTGAGATGGTGGAACCACCGGAAATTCACCACGATGCCTTGATTTTACTCTGTCTCTGATAAATTTACCCTGCTCATCCAAAGGTGCATTTGCCTGAGCTATTGTGAATGCATCTTCTTGATCGGCGTTCAAATAATCAACATGTTTCGAAACTTTGCCATCATGAACTCTTCTATATGGAGTTTCGAGGAAACCATATTTATTAACTTTAGCAAAAATAGTCAATGAAGAAATCAAACCGATATTGGGACCTTCGGGAGTTTCAATGGGGCAAAGTCTGCCATAATGCGAATGGTGAACGTCACGCACTTCGAATCCGGCTCTTTCACGGGTTAATCCACCCGGTCCAAGAGCAGAAACACGGCGTTTATGAGTTAATTCAGCCAGTGGATTGGTTTGATCCATAAATTGCGATAGCTGGTTAGTACCAAAAAATGAATTAATAACACTTGAAATTGTACGCGCATTTACCAAATCCTGAGGCTGCAGATTTTCCTGGTCCCGAACATTCAACCTTTCTTTTATAGTACGAGCCATTCTTGCAAGACCAATATTATATTGCTGCTGTAATTGTTCTCCGACAGTTCTGACTCTTCTATTGCCTAAATGGTCGATATCATCAATAGGAATTTCACCGGCTCTTAATTTAATAATGTCACGAATGATTGCAACAATATCTTCGACCGTTAAAACTTTAGTTTCTTTCGGGATATCTAATTTCAATTTATCATTCATTCTGAATCTGCCGACTTCACCCAAATCGTATCTTTTTTCATCAAAGAACAATTTATCAATTAACGATTTGGCAGCTTCCAAATCAGGAGCTTCACCGGTTCTTAATTGACGATAAATAGAGAAAAGAGCTTCTTCTTTACTTTTAGAAATATCTTTTTTAAGTGTATTTATAATTAAATTCTCTTCCAAATTTGTAGAAGGAACGAATAATTTTATATCTGTTACGCTGGAAGCTTTAATATTCTCAATAACTTCGGGAGTTAACTCACCTTCTTTGCTTACAAATACTTCACCTGTTGACTGGTCAATCACATCATCAGCAGCAATTCTACCCTGGAAATCATCTAAATTTACTTTTTTAAGTTTAATTTCCTCAACAAGGTTGAATAAATTTGTTATTTCTTCGTCGGTTTCGTAACCCAAAGCACGCAGAAGTGTAGTGGATGGGAATTTTTTTCGTCTGTCGATATAAACAAAAAGCACGTTGTTAATATCAGTAGAAAATTCAACCCACGAACCTCTGAAAGGAATAATTCTTGCAGCAAAAATAGGGGTACCGTTTGGATGAACAGTTTGACTAAAAGCAACACCGGGAGATCTGTGAAGCTGGGTAACAATCACTCTTTCGGCGCCATTGATTATGAAAGTTCCTCTTTCTGTCATGAATGGCAAATTGCCAAGATAAACTTCTTGCTCAATAGCATTTACATATTCATTTGTTTCGTCATCCTTTGTAGAAAGACGAAGTTTGGCTTTGAGCGGAGCTGAATAACTTAATCCTCTTTCCTCACATTCAGGGATCGAAAATCTTGGTTTTTCGATATAATATTCAATAAAAT
The DNA here is from genome assembly GCA_002790395.1 of Ignavibacteriales bacterium CG_4_9_14_3_um_filter_34_10. GTDB lineage: Bacteria > Bacteroidota > Ignavibacteria > Ignavibacteriales > Melioribacteraceae > UM-FILTER-34-10. The sequence continues at coordinate 68,548 of PFVB01000185.1, forward strand.
CTAATCTGTAAAATTCTTTATTATCAAAGACGGGGAAATTTTTATTAAAAACTTCTTGCAAGCCAAAGTTAATTCTTTTAGCCGGCGGTGTATGTAACTGAATAAACTCCTCGAAAGATTCGACTTGAATATTCAATAAATTCGGTTGTTCAATTGCAGGGATAATGGACCCGAAAGTTATTCTGTTATTTAACTTATTGATTTTTTGCTTGTCCAATCCTTTCCTCCATTAATTATTTTGTTTTAAATAACAAACAAAAGTGGCAAAGCGAATTTATTCACTTTACCACTCTTGAAATTTTGACTGTATTGAAGGTTTTAATTACTTCAACTCTACCGTTGCGCCAGCTTCTTCGAGTTCTTTCTTAACTTTTTCAGCTTCGTCTTTTGAAACGGCTTCTTTGACAGTTTTTGGAGCTGCATCAACTAAATCCTTAGCTTCTTTCAAGCCTAAACCTGTATGAGCACGGACCACTTTGATAACGTTAATTTTGTTAGCTCCAAAAGAAGCTAAAACAACATCAAACTCTGTTTTTTCTTCAACTACCGGAGCTGCTGCAGCCGGGGACATTGCTCCCATCATCATTGGTGCTGCTGCTGTTACTCCAAATTCTTCTTCTAATGCTTTTTTTAATTCTGAAGCCTCAACTAAAGTTAATTCTTTAATTTTTGCTACTAATTCAGCTACTTTCTCTGACATTTTTATCTCCTGTTTAATTTTCTAAAACTTATGCTACTTTCTTTTTACTAATTTCGTCGATAACGCTAACTAATTCGCGCATGACTGCATTGATTGCTCCGACAATACCTGAAGCAGGTGAAGCAATACTACCGATAATACCCGCAATAACTTCTTCTTTCGAAGGCATTGATGCGAGAACATCGAGTTGGTCGCTGCCATAAAATTGATTTTCAACATAGCAGCCTTTGAAATAAAATTTCTTCTTATCCTCAGAAAATTTCTTAATAATCTTTGCAGGCGCAATAAAGTTGTTCTCGTTTGCAAAAACAAATCCCGTCATTCCGGTCAAGTAATTAGAAAATTCAGGATATTGATCCAGATTTTCGAGTGCTTTTTGGAAGAGTGTGTTTTTGAAAACCTTGTAGGAAACTCCTTCTTTAAGAAATTCTTTTCTTAAAGCGCTAATTTCCGCAACAGTAATTCTACTGTAATCAACTAAATAAACCGCAGAAGATGATTTAAGTTTTTCTTGGATTTCAGATATTAATTCAGCTTTTTCATTCTTAGTTTTCATCTAATACCTTATTCCTACTAAAACAAAGTGACTTATTATTTTGAAGCATTATTTATAATGAGTGCGTAATTTCTATTTAACAGTGAATGCAGCTTCATCTTTATTGATCTGCAATCCAACACCCATCGTACTTGAAAGGAAAATACTCTTAAAGTACGTTCCTTTTGAAGAAGATGGTTTTAATTTGTTAATTGTTTGAAGAAAAGCCTTAGCATTTTCGACTAATTTCTCAGCATCAAAAGATAATTTACCAAGTGAAACATGTACGATGCCAGCTTTCTCTACTCTGAATTCAATTTTTCCTGCTTTAACTTCTTTGATAGCCGCAGCCACGTCATTTGAAACCGTTCCGCTTTTTGGGTTAGGCATCAAACCTTTTGGACCCAAAATTCGGCCAAGTTTACCCAATTCAACCATAGAATCAGGAGTTGCAACAATAACGTCGATCTCAGTCCAACCGGCTTTAATCTTCTCAAGATATTCTTCGAAACCGGCAAAATCAGCACCTGCTTTCAAAGCTTTTTCGATATTATCGCCTCGAGTGATTGCCAGAACTTTTACTTCCTTACCGGTTCCATTAGGCAAAGTTACAGTTCCCCTAACCATTTGGTCGGCATATTTCGGATCAACACCAAGTTTAACTGCTGCATCCAAAGATTCTGTAAATTTAACGCTGGAATTATTTTTTAATGTAGTTACAGCTTCTAATAAAGAATATTCTTTTGCAGTATCAATTTTCTTATTTAATTCTTTAACTCTTTTTGATTCTTTCATATCCAAATCCAATTTTATTATTCTTCTACTGATACGCCCATACTTCTTGCAGTACCGGCAATCATACTCATAGCATGGTCGATATCATTTGCATTCAAGTCAGGCATTTTAAGTTCAGCGATTTTTTTCAAAGTATCTTTATTTACTTTTGAAACCTTAGTTTTATTTGGTTCAGCAGAGCCTTTTTCAATGCTAAGCTCTTTTTTCAATAAAACAGCAGCAGGTGGAGTTTTTGTTACAAATGTAAAAGATTTATCAGAAAAAACCGTAATTACCACAGGAATAATTAAACCTTGTTTGTCAGAAGTTCTTGCATTAAACTGTTTGCAAAACTCCATAATATTCACACCTTTTTGACCTAAAGCAGGACCAACCGGTGGAGAAGGATTAGCCTGTCCTCCGGGAATTTGCAGCTTTATATAACTATCAATTTTTTTAGCCATATTAATTCCTAATATTTATTTTACTATTTACCTAATTCAGCTTGAATAAAATCAATTTCAACCGGAGTATTTCTTCCAAAGATCGAAACCATGACTTTAATTTTCATTTTTTCTTCGTTAACTTCTTCAATAACGCCGGTGAAATTATTAAAAGGTCCATCCACTATTTTTATAGCGTCTCCGATATTAAAAATTGTATCACTTCTTTCTGTCTCTTCATTTTGCGTAATTCTGCCAAGAATTCTTTTGATTTCTTCAGGCAAGAGTGGGTTTGGAGCGTTTTTCCCGCCAAGGAATCCCATAATAGAAGGAACATTTGATATAAAATCTTTTACATGATTATCCATATCAGCATTCAACAAAATATAACCTGGAAAGAAATTTTTAGTTTTTGTCTTTTTCTTTCCGTCTTTCACCTCGAAAACTTTTTCAGTTGGAACCAAAACCTCAAAAATTCTTGATCTCAGGATTTCATTTTCCCTTAATTCAGCTTCAATGTAAGTTTTAACTTTATTTTCATGACCTGAAAACGTTCTAACGACGTACCATTTACCGTTTGTTTGTTCCACTATCAGAATATGCCTTTAACTAACTGATTGACTGACATGTCCACAAAGTAGGTAAAAAGGGCAAGAATAAGACAAAGAACAATAACAATAACAGTTGATTCTTTCAACTCTTCTTTTGTAGGCCAGGTAACTTTTTTCATTTCCTTGGCAACGTCATTAAAAAAATTAATTATTTTTTCTTTCATAATAAGATTCTCACTGATTGCACGTCAGGAGGGACTCGAACCCCCAACCTGCGGTTTTGGAGACCGCTGCTCTGCCAATTGAGCCACTGACGTATTATTTAGTTTCCTTAAATACTACGTGTTTTCTTACAACCGGATCATACTTACTGAACTCAATTCTATTAGGATGATTCCTTTTATTTTTTTGTGTTGAATATCTATAGCCCGTTCCCGCGCTACTTTCCAAAATTATAGTTTGTCTTGCATTCTTAGCTTTTGCCATTTTTTCACCATTTTTACAAAAATAACAACCTTAAAAGGTCAATTAATTACTTAAGAGCTGACGACCGGGATTGAACCG
>PFVB01000077.1 GCA_002790395.1 Ignavibacteriales bacterium CG_4_9_14_3_um_filter_34_10
ATTGATAATGGTAATATTTCATCATTGAAAGGCAGCCTGATTTTGTTGTCACTCAAATCAAGTAAATCATTGATGAGTGCTAAAATTATATTTGATGACAGTCCGTCTTCAATGTTGAAAATTGATGATTTGAACGCTTCGATAATTTTCAGATTAAGTAAATCCTGCAGCTATAGAATAATTTTGAAGGATAAGTTTGGGGTAAATAATATAAATCCAATTACTTATTCAATAAATGTAATCGAAGACTCGTATCCTTCGATTGAACTTGAAAAACCATTTCAGGATGTTCAGCTTGGAAATGATAATACTGTACCAATTTTAACTGCGATAAAAGATGATTATGGATTTAGCAAACTTCTGCTTAAATACAAACTAATATCTTCCCAATTTGAAGATCCATGGATTGAAGAAAAATACCGTGAACTGCCGATAAATATTGAGGAAACAGATCAGCAGGTTGGATTCAATTGGAATATGGCGGAACTTAATCCAACTGTTAATGAAGTTTACGCATTCTATCTGGAAATTTATGATAATGATAAAGTTAGCGGACCAAAATCAGTAAAATCAAAAACAATAACTATCCGAATTCCATCTCTTGATGAATTATTTAAAGAAGGTGATAAGAAACAAGAAGAGATTAGTAACAATTTGGAAGAAACGCTGAAGGAAGCAAATAAACTTAAGGAAGAAATAAAAAAAATCAGTAACGATTTAAAGCGGGATAAAAAAGAAATTACATGGAATGAAAAAGAGAAGATTCAGAAAAGCATTGAAAAATTTCAACAGATTCAGAATAAAATTGACGATGTGCAAAAGCAGCTTTCTGAAATGAAAAAAGATGTGCAGGAAAATAAACTTCTATCGAATGAGACGCTTGAAAAATATCAAGAATTGCAAAACCTGATGGATGAACTTACAGATGAGGACTTGAAAAATGCTTTCAAAAAATTAGAAGACGCATTAAAAAGTATGAACAGAAATGATACTCAAAAAGCACTTGATGAAATGAAGTTTGATGAGGAAACCTTTCAAAAAAGTTTGGAGCGGACAATTAATTTGTTGAAAAGAATTCAGATTGAACAGAAACTTGACGAATTGGTTAAACGGACTGAAAATATTTCAAAAGAATTGGAAGAACTTGCAAAATCAACCGAACTGGGAAAAAGTGATTCGGATAAATTGGCAAAGAAGCAAAACGAACTGACAAAGCAAATTCAAAAGTTTAATGAGGAAGCGGAAAAACTTTCGGAAAAGATGAATGAATTCAAAGATATGCCAAAAGATGAAATGGAAAAGCTGAATGAAGAAATGGATGAACAGAGTAATGAGGAAAAATCGGAAAATGCGGAAAAGCAATTGCAGAAAAACAACAGGCAGCAGGCTTCTCAAATGCAGAAGCAAATGCTTTCTAATATGAAACAAAACATGAAAAAGCTCAGTCAGATTCAAAGCAGCATGCAAATGCAAAATCAAATGTCAACTATGATGGAAATGATGAAAGCTTTGAATGGTCTGATTTCATTGTCGAAAGAGCAGGAAAGTATCAGACAAAAAAATCAATCCGGGAATTCATCTGCATTTAATGAAAGTGTAAAATCACAAAATCAGCTTAAAAATAATCTTGATAAAGTTATAAATCAGTTATCTGAATTATCGCAGAAATCATTTGCAATTACTCCGGAAATGGGAAAGGCACTGGGAAAGGCTAAAATAAACATGCAGCAGGCGATTCAGAATATCCAAAGCAAAAATGTATCTTCTGTCCTGAAGTCGCAGCAGGAATCAATGAAATACCTGAATGAATCTGCATCTTTATTGAAAAGCGGAATGGAACAAATGATGCAAAGCGGCGGACAGGGCGGCGGAATGATGTCTTTGATGCAGCAAATGGAAAAACTTTCGCAGCAGCAAATGGGTTTGAATCAAATTACACAACAACTTAATCAGGGACAACTGACAGAAGGGCAGCAGGGAGAATTACAAAGACTTGCACAGCAGCAGGAAATGATAAGAAAATCTCTTGATGAAATGAACAAAGAAGCAAAAGAATCCGGGCAGTCAAAAAGACTTGCAGCAAATCTCGAAGATATTCTCAAAGAGATGAAAGAAGTTGTTGAAAATCTGCAATCGGAAAAAATAAATGATGATGTTATCAAATCACAGGATAAAATTCTGTCGAGAATGCTTGATGCACAAAGGTCTGTCAATGAGCGGGATTATGAGAAAAAAAGAGAATCGGCGGAGGGAAAAACATTCAGCAGAAAATCTCCCGGTGAACTGAGTGATACTGAAAAGAAAACAAAAATACAGGAAGAACTACAAAAAGCAATCAGGGAAGGCTATAAAAAGGATTACGAAAATTTAATCAGAAGATATTACGAGTCACTTGAGAAGAATAAAAAACAATAAAATTTGTGTTCTGTGAAAATCAATAATTCTGTTAATTAAAATGCTCATGGAAAGTAAACAAAATTTATTTGATACAAATAAAATGATGCAAGCGAGTTGGTAAAAGTTTCACCGAAGTTTCCTGTTATTCCAAAATCAATTTTTGAATCGGTGAATGAAAAAGCGGTCATGTAAAATCCTGCCGAAAGCATTAATCCAAAGTCAATTTCAATCTCACCAGCAAAAATTCTGTCCTGTATTAAAAGCGGACCAATTCCTCCCTGCAAATAAAACGAAGAAATGTTTTGATTCATCGAACCGGTGACTGCAAAGATATGCTGAAACGGATAATATTTTCCGGTGCGGTTTTCGGGCAATATTGAGTTTATTTTTGAGGCATAAATATAATTGACTCTGAAAATTATATCTCCGGTCGATGTGTGTTTCAGTCCGATGAATATTGAGTTGCTGTAAGCAGATTGTGAAGGAGAATTTCCGGAAATTGCACCAATGCCAATGCCACCTCCGATGTGAATTTCATTAAACTGGCTGAAAACTGAAGCCGAACTCAGCAATAAAAGTATAATTGTTTTTTTAATTTTTTTCATTTTGGATAAATTACTTATTGCAAAGATAAATTAATAGGAGAAAATATGGAAAATCCTTTTTATATCTACAAAGCATTTGTGACCGGCGTATATGACGGAGATACAATTACAGTCAATATTGATGCGGGTTTTAATATCTGGCTTTACAAAGAGAAAATCCGACTCAACCGAATTAATGCACCGGAAGTTACCGGCAGTACAAAATCAAAAGGAATTGCGTCCCGTGATTTTCTGAGAAATTTAGTTCTCAACAAAGAAGTGCTGATTGAAACAATTAAAGACCGCAAAGAGAAATACGGACGTTATCTTGGTGAAATTTATCTGAAATCCAGCGAAACGGAAACAATCAACATAAATGATTTACTCGTTGAAAAAGGTTTTGCAGTTTATAAAAAGTATTGACTCAGATTTGTCACTATATATTTAGTTAAAAACTGAATGCCGATTTATACCTGCTTTTAGCAATTAGGTTCAGAATGACAATTAATAAGTCACCAAACGCATTTGTCATGCTGAACCTGGCTGCCGTCAGGCAGGGGTTATTTCAGCATCTAATAAACTTAACAAAAGAAGAATCTGAAACAAGTTCAGAATGACAATGTTGTAAACTTTGCATAAGGTGAGTTAATAACTTTTGGAGAGTCAACCTTCCTCAAACATTTCCATAAAAGCGGAGAAAATTCGTTTAGAATTCAGCAAAAAATGGTGCTTTTAAAGAGCGCCAATAAGTCGAAACGGATGCTTAGAAAAAGTAAAAGCACTAAAAATTACTTTACCTCAAAATAGCCCATTGGCAAAGTTTAAAACTGACCCAAAAATTATCTTCGTCTCATTTTAAATCATTCCATATTTTTTTAGAACAAAAATCCTTTGAAAATTGCTTATAAACGCAATATCTCTGATGGCATTAATGTTGGCTTAGTAATCCCGAACTTAATAAAATAAATGGAGAACCCTATTTAAGATGAAACATCTGATTAACAACAAAACAATTGCAGCCCTTTTGGCGATATTTTTTGTCCTCAATATATCTGTCATAGCCGACTCGGGCAACAAAAACAAAACTCAGGATCATACCAGTTTGGCAAAAATTACTGGTACAGCTGATGGTCAGAATACAAAGATTACCAATCCATACACAAACAGCCAGGTAACATATTTTGCTGGTACGTTCAATGGTTCTTTGAATTCAAGCAACGCTAAATTTTATTGTATTGATTTACAACATTATTTAGTGTACAATGAAGATTATTGGGACGAAGGAAATACACCTTCAGAAATAACTTATATTTTGAACAATTATTTTCCGTTCAAAAATGGTTATTCAGGACAATTGTCATCTACAAATAAAGAAGCAGCAGCAATTCAGACTGCTATTTGGCATTTTAGTGATGGACTTGATGTTTCGACGATTGCTAATGATAATGATGTCAAGAACAGGGCAATTGCAATTGTAGCAGATGCAGATGCAAATCATAATAATGTTGTTCCGGTTCAGTCACTTCAGTTTATCCCGGCTTCTTTTAATCTGCCACAGGGAACACCTGCAAGTTTCAAAGTCAAAGCCATGGATATAAACGGTAATCCAGCTTCTGGTGTTGTTATTACTATTTCTACCAATTTAGGAATTTTAAGCTCTATCTCTGAAGTAACAGATATTAATGGGGAGACACCTGTAATTACATTGACGAATAACAGTGTTGGAATAGCAACACTTAATGCTTCGGCAAATGTCATTATTCCTCAGGGTACAAAATACGTACATAAAAATAACCCCAATGGAAAACAGAAATTAGTTCTTGCTAATCCACAGACAGATACAAAACAGACAACAGCGAGCGTAAACTGGAATTCAAATACAACTGTTGTTAAGACAACTGAAGAAGAACTTTGCGCCGTAAATAATAGCAATATTACATATACGATTGGAAAATTAATTACTGAAGAATTATCAAACGGAGATATCAGAGTAAAGATTGAAGTTTCTAAAGCTTTGAATGATAATACTTACGGTACAAATAAAATCGGCTGGTCAAGCCATACTTTTGATCATTTAATAAAAAGCGACAAAGCTCAGTTTTTATTTAAAGATGCAAATGGAAACAGTGTTCTGGAATTTGTTCTCGATTATATGAGTGCAACCTCTTCGTATCCTTCAGGTTACGGAATACAGGGAGTTACAGGAAATGACGGAAGCATGATTTCAGGAAATGCATCTGATATATTGAGTTACAATTCGTCATTAAACAGAAATTTCAATGAATTTGGTTACATTCTGACTTCAAATTCACCTGCAACGGATGCAAATTATACACCGAATCCAAGCTATCCTAATTGGATTTATGAAATGGTTTATGAAGTAACAATCAAAGGTTCAGCCTTTGGTTCAGCAGGTTTTGGATCGGTTGAAATTCCCTCGATGCATCATTCTCCGAATAAACTGAATTTTGATAATGCAATTTATCCGGTAAAATGTAATACCAAAGCCTCAATAGGCGATAAAGTATGGAATGATTTGAACGGAAACGGAATTCAGGATTCAGGCGAACCGGGTGTTCCGAATGTAACTGTCAATCTTTATGACTGCTCAAATAATTTTATTGCAACCACAACAACAAATGCAAATGGTGAGTATTTATTCGGAAGCTTAATTCCAAACGATTATTATGTTGAATTTGTTCTTCCTTCAGGTTCAATTTTTACAACGAAGGATCAGGGTTCAGATAATGGAAAAGATTCTGATGCTGATATTACGACCGGAAAAACAGTTTGCACGACTTTAACCTCCGGCGAAAATGATTTAAGCTGGGATGCCGGTTTGCAGCAAAATTGTATGAATAAAATCGGAAATTTTGTATGGCATGATAATAATGTTAACGGAATTCAGGATGCCGGTGAATTAGGAATTGCCAATGTAGTTGTTGAATTGCTTGATAATGCAAATAACGTCATTGCAACCACAACCACAAATTCAACCGGTGCTTATGAATTTTCAAATTTAGCTAATGGAACTTATAAAGTAAGAGTTGCTGCTTCCAATTATTCAGTTGGTGGTGTTTTAGAAAGCACTTCACAGACAAAATGGTATTCAACAAAGAAAAATCAGGGCAGTGACGATACAAAAGACAGTGATGCTGATAAATACGAAATCGTTTCAACTTCACTTTCATGCAACGATGATTTAACAATTGATTTTGGCTTCTATAAAACAAATGTCGATATTATTAAAACTGCTGATAAAACAGAAGCTAATCCGGGTGAAGTAATTACTTACACATTTACGGTTTCAAACAATGGAGATATTCAGCTTCATGGCGGTGTAACAGTAAAAGATAATATGCTTGGTTTGGATACAAATTTTGTTCTCAATGCTAACTCAACAGCGGTATTTTCAAGAAAATATACAGTTAAATCAAGTGATTGCGGAAGTATTGTTAATATTGTGACAACTGAAGGTCATCCGGTTGATGGTTCAGCAATCGTTACAGATCAGGCTACATTCACAGTAAATATTATATGTAAAGCAAGTCTTGGTGATAGAGTATGGAATGACTTAGATAAAGACGGAATTCAGGATGCTGGCGAACCGGGAATGCCATATGTAACAGTATTTCTTTATGACTGTACAACAAATATTATTATTGCAACTGCAGTTACTGATGCTAATGGTAACTATTTGTTCTCAAACTTGACCCCTGGCAATTACTATGTTCAATTCCTTTTGCCTTCAGGCTATGCATTTACTTTGATGAATCAGGGAAGTGATGATGCTCTTGATTCTGATGCCGGTTTGATTGGGAAAACGGATTGCATAACATTACATGGTGGCGTTAATAATTTAACAGTTGATGCCGGCATGTATGAAACTCCGATTGCTTCTTTGGGTGATAAAGTATGGGAAGATTTAAATAATAATGGAATTCAGGATTCCGGTGAACAGGGATTGGCTTATGTAGTTGTTAAATTACATGATTGTGGCGGTGCAGTGATTGCAACAACAATTACAGATGCAAACGGAAATTATTTGTTCACTAACTTAAATCCGGGAGATTATTATGTAGAATTTGTACTTCCTACAGACTATGTATTCTCAGCGCAGGATCAGGGTTCTGATGATGCAGTTGATTCAGATGCAGATGTAAATACAGGAAAAACAGTTTGTACAAACTTAATTGCAAATGAAAACGATGTTACATGGGATGCAGGTATGTACAAGGTTGCAGCAATTCATCCTGATATTAAAGTTGAAAAAACTGCAAGCAATCCAAATCCGCAGGACGGAGATCAGTTCAGCTATACAATTACAGTTACAAATCTTGGTGCCGGAAATGCAACTGACGTAACAGTAAAAGACGTACTGCCG
>PFVB01000127.1 GCA_002790395.1 Ignavibacteriales bacterium CG_4_9_14_3_um_filter_34_10
TTGAAGGGACTATAATTAAAATTTTTCTTTTTCTCTCAGCCCATTTCTGTGAAATAACCAATCCAGCTTCAATTGTTTTTCCTAGACCGACTTCATCAGCAAGAATAGCTCCATTAGAAAGTGGCGATCTGAATGCAAACAAAGCCGCTTCAACTTGGTGGGGATTCAGATCAACTTGGGCATCTAGAAGGGCAGAGGTAAATTTTTGTATGCTATCCGATGGAACACGTTTAGTTAGTTCGTATGCAAAGTGTTTTGCTTGGTATGGAGTTAAACGACACTTAATCATTATTCTGTTTTAAAGAAAACTCTGTTGCTTCTTAAATTACCTGACAATTTATCTGCAAATTTTATTTTATTAATCTGAATTTGTTTATCCGAGAAAACATTAAATTCTATTACCTGTATTTTCCTTTGTTTGATTTTCGCTGAGAATTTTTTGCAATTCATAGTAGTTTGAATCAATAACAATGCACCCCGAAAGCATATCGTGCAGAGTTTGTTTGCGTGGTGAGAAAACCATTATGATATAACCAATGCCGAAAACAAGTCCGGAAAGAATTTTTGCAAAGTATCTTCCGGTTGCTCTGCCAAATGAAATTCTGTTGCCGGTCAAATCAGTTACTTTTAGATTAAGAGTTGATTTTCCGATTGTTGCCTGCCGAGCAGAAGATTCCATCAAAGCATAATAAAGCCAGTTGATTACAATTGACAATGCGGTGATAAAAAGTATTGTAAATACAACGACTGAAATCTCTGCAATTGATAAATCCTGATAATGATTTGACTGAAAAGATACATTTTCAAAATCCGCTCCGCCCTGATTTTTGAACTGAGAAAAAACTCCAAAACCGAAAGCGAAAAAAACAGGAATGATAATTACAAGTGAAACAAAACCAATCAGAATCTGGTCGATTAAATGTGCAAGAAATCTTTTCCAAAAACCGGCGTACTTAAATTCATTCATGACAATCTCTCATATCTTTTTGTGAAAACTAAAGAGCAAAATATTAGCAGTCAAGATTTTTCCGAATTAAAATCGTTTTCCCTTTTTGAGCAGCATGAACTTTTGTTTCGGGTTTGTTGCTTAAAATTTTTTCTCCGAGCCACTGCTGCGATTTTTCTTCTCCGTGAATTAAAATCACTTGCTTTGGTGAAAGACGGTTAAATATTTTTAATAAGTTTTCTCTGTTTGAGTGCGCCGGAAAATAAAATCGCTGAATGCTGCATTTTACTTCGCGGAGAAATGAGTTGAAAATTATTTTATCATTCTGCTGTGAGTTTGTAAGTGTGAATCCCAGAGTTTCTGGGTCGCAGTAACCAACAATGAAAATTGCTGATTTATTATCATTCAGCCAGTAATCAGCAAATCTGAACGAAGTGGTTTGAGGAAGCACCATCCCGCTTGTTGCCAAAACAATTGACGGGTTTTTACTGAAGAATGATATGTCGTTTATTTCAAAATAATTTTCCTGCTCAATTTCGTTCAGTTTTATTTCAGCATCATTTCGGCTTACCAAATATCTGTTGTCGTCATAAACACCGGAGATTTTTCGTGAAAGTCCTCCTGAATAAATCGGAACGTGAAGCAATTTGTTTTTACTTTTCAAATCGTGTAACATCAAAAGGATTTCCTGCATTTTACCGAGTGCAAAAACCGGAATCAATACAGAACCGCCTGAATTCAAAATTATATTTGCAGCCCGCGTGAATCGTTCGGCTTCTGATGAAAATGTCCCAAGTGATTTTGAATCAGTTGAACCGTAAGTTGTTTCTGTCATCAAAGTTGTAATTATGAAATCCGGAATTGATGCACCGTTCAAAATAAACTGAGGTTCAAGCCTGATATCGCCGGTATAAAATATTTTTTCGTTTTCGAATTCAATCAAAACAGATGCTGAACCGAGAATATGTCCGGCATCATAAAATGTAACTTTAATTTTATTTTTCGAAGTATGTCTCATTCCTTCGGCAGAGAGGGTTTCTTTATATTTTAAAAATCGAATTGACTTTACCAGCATTTCAACTTCATCATGAGTGTAGATAATAAAATCAGGCTCATCAATTGAACGGCTTATCAAATCGACTGCGTTGTGCAATGTAAGCAAAGCAAGTTCTGCCGTTTGCTTAGTTGAATAAATTTGTATGTGCGGAAATTTTTTAATCAAAAAAGGAAGTCCGCCAATATGATCCTGATGAGCATGAGAGATAAAAATAAAATCAACAGGTTTGTTTTCTATTAGCAAAAAATCGGGAATCGATTCGAAGCCCGTTTTTCTTGGGTGAATTCCGCAATCAAGTAAAACTCCTGTTCCGGCAATATTAAGGTAAAAGCAGCTTGCCCCGATTTCATCAGCGCCGCCCAAAGGTAAAAATTCAATCATTAAATTTTGCAGTTCCCAATAGTTGAATCCAAACCGGCAGTAAGTTTCGTCAATTCTTCCAGTTGATTTTTATTTAACTTTTTTTGAATATCTTCAAATAATATTCTTTCCTCTTTACGCACATGTGCAATCAGCATTTTACCTAATTGATCTTCTGCTTCTTTGGGGTCAGCTTCATTCTGAATTTTTTCAAAAAGAATTTCCATTCTGCGGTGTTCTGAAATTATTTCATCAACAAAATTCCTAAAATCACCTGTCAGATTTAATATAAACGGAAAAAGCAAATTCTCTTCCATATCAAAATGATATTTCAATAATTCAAGATGCTGTGAGACAAAATATTCTTTTTTCCCCTTTGCATCAGCAGGAATATTTTCATACGGCGGAGAATTTTTCTGCAGAATTTGCCCGAGTAACAAAGCCTGATGATGGTGTTTGCTAAATGGAATTAGGCTTGGATGTCTTTTCATTTGGTTTCTTTACATTGTGAGTTTTTCTTTCTCTGTAGAGCTGCCCGATTTCTGCACCGATAATAAACAAACATGATGAATAAAAAATCCAAAACAATACAACCATAACAAGAACAAACGCGCCATAAAACTGATTGTCTGCCAGAAAGTTTGAAACGTAGAAGCCAAATAATTTTCTTGCCAAATCCCATAAAACAGTTGCCCAAATTGCGCTTACCAGTGCAACTTTTTGTTCTAATTTTTCGTGGGGGATTAAAGAATAGAAAACATAGAACATTAAAAATATAATTCCTGTTGCTGAGTAAGATATAATTGAATTGAGCACATAACTTATCTTCAGGTATGAAAGGACGGGAATTTCATTCGTTGCTAGCACAATAAAGTTTAATAAAGGAACTGCAAATGTTGAGATAAAAATTAAAATCAGGAGAAGAAAAACCATTTTGAAATCTTTAATCATTCCTCTGATTGCAGTTTCATTGGTTTTGATAAAGAAAATTTGATTAAGCACTGTTCTGAGGCTGCTGAAAATCCATGTTGAAGTAAACAACAAACCAATAATACCGAAATATGCTGCAAATCCTTTGTACTCAATTACAGAAGGAAGTTTAGTGGAAATAATCTGCTTGGCATAATTTGCATATTCAGGATAAGGAATGATAGTGTCAATGGTAAAAATAATTTTCTCTTCGATTACACCGGGGTCAACGAAAGTTCCAAGAATAGAAAGCGACAGCATGATAAATGGCACAATACTCAGTAGCAATGAAAAAGCAATTCCGCCGCCGGCAAGGAACAAATGGTGTTCATCAATTTTTATCCAGAGTCCGATGAAATAATGTTTGATGAACTCAATAATTTGCTTTGTGGTTTTTGCGTTGAAATACTTTCGCAAAAATTTGTTAACAATGCTTAGAATATCATTATTCTTCATTCATCTTCTTTGAAATTGTGTTAAAATAAATTTCATTTAGCTCAGAAAGGTCAAAAGTATTTCCGTTTATTTCAAAATTGCTTCCGCCCGTTCTGCCAATAAATTTATTTGGAACGGAATGTTTGTTCAGCATTTCTTCAAATGCCTTTTGTTTTTCTGCAGTAACAGAAACAATAATTCTCGATTGAGATTCAGAGAACAGCGAAAAATCCAAACGCGATTTAACCGGCACTTCGACTTTTGCACCAACAGATTTTTTTTCATCAGAAATGCAGCATTCAGCCAAAGCACAAATTATTCCGCCTTCAGAAATATCGTGTGCAGATTGAAGCAAATGATTTTTAGTCAGTTCATTCATCAGGTCAAATATTTTTTTCTCTTTTGTTAAATCAATCTCCGGTGCTTTTCCTGATACTTTATTGTGAATGATTTTTAAAAATTCACTTCCGCCAATTTCCTCAAAATCTTCACCAAGCACATAAATCAAATCGTTTTTCTGTTTGAATGATGATGTCAACACAAAAGATAAATCCTCAATCAATCCAAGCATACCGATTACAGGAGTCGGATAAACGGCAGCGTCCGGACTTTCATTATAAAAACTCACATTGCCGCCGGTAACGGGCGTATTGAAATAACGGCAGGCTTCTCCCATTCCTTCGATTGCTTCTTTGAATGTCCAGTACATTTCAGGTTTATATGGATTTCCGAAATTCAGACAATTTGTAATTGCAAGCGGAACAGCACCCGAACAAACAACATTTCTTGCAGCTTCAGCAACGGCAATTTTTGTTCCTTCTTTTGGATTTAAGTAAACATATCTTCCGTTGCAATCTGTACATGCAGCAATAGCCTTGTTTGTGTCTTTAATATAAATCACAGCAGCATCACTTCCCGGACCAACAATTGTGTTTGTTCTTACCATTGAATCATATTGTTCATATACCCATTTCTTCGAAACGATGTTTGGAGATGAAAAAACTTTAATGAATGCGTCCTGAATATTTTTGATTTCAGGAAGCTTTGACAAATCTTCGGAATTTAATTTGTCAAGATAATCGGGTCGCTGAGTTTCACGGATATAAACAGGAGCGCCACCGCCGAGAACCAAATCAAACGCAGGCACTTTTGCTTTCTTTTCATTTTTATAATCAATGTCCAAAATTCCGTCATCAGTCACTTCGCCAATAATTTCACAGTGCAAATCCCATTTGTCAAACACTTCAAAGATTTCTTTTTCCTTGCCTTTTTCCCCTACAACAAGCATTCTTTCCTGACTTTCACTCAGCATTATTTCATAAGCTGACATATCACTTTCGCGCAGAGGAACTTTTGACAAATCTATTTTCATTCCCGAATTTCCTTTTGCACTCATTTCAGAAGTTGAGCAGGAAATTCCTGCAGCGCCCATATCCTGAATTCCAACGATTAAATCTTTTTTTATAATTTCGAGAGAAGCTTCGAGCAATAATTTTTCTGTAAAAGGATCACCAACCTGAACGGAAGGTCTTTTTGATTCGGACTTTTCAGAGATTTCTTCGGATGCAAAAGTAGCTCCGTGAATTCCGTCTTTGCCTGTACTTGCACCAACAATCATCACCGGATTACCAACACCTTTGGAAGTTGCTGAAGCAGTCTGATTATGTTTTACAATACCGATTGCCATTGCGTTTACAAGCGGATTGTCTTTGTAGCATTCATCAAAATAAACCTCACCGCCTACAGTCGGAACGCCGAAACAATTTCCATAATCTCCGATTCCCTGAACAACATGTTCAAAAAGAAATTTTGTATGAGGATCATTTAACGAACCAAAGCGAAGAGAATTCAACGCAGCAATCGGACGAGCACCCATTGTAAAAATATCTCTTAAGATTCCGCCAACTCCGGTTGCAGCACCCTGAAATGGCTCAACAGCAGAAGGATGATTGTGGCTTTCAATTTTGAATGCGATTGCAAGTCCATCGCCAATATCAACCAATCCTGCATTTTCCTCACCGGCATCAACTAATAATTTTCCGCCTTTTCTTGGGAGTGTTTTCAGCAGTGCAATTGAATTTTTATAACTGCAATGCTCGCTCCACATAACACTGAAAATTCCAAGTTCGGTGAAATTTGGAGTTCTGCCAAGAATATTTTCGATTCTTTCAAATTCTTCTTTTGTTAATCCGTGTTCAATTGCAAGTTCTAAGTTTACTTCGGGTTCTGTCATTTCTCAATTCTATTTTTGATGATTGAAAATATACCATTTTTTGAAATTATATGAAGGATTTAGGGATCCAAAGAAGTTTAGGAATAAAAAAAAGGCTGAATACCGCACTTTCATTGCAGTTTCAGCCAATCAAAACCAAAACGATAAAATTTATTTTCCCTGGTTTTTAGTTTTGCAAGTAGAAATACCAAACGGTAAATATGCAGGACAACGGTTCATTAAACCTGTCATTAGCGGTACAATGCCGATTAATCCCCACCAACTGTGATAAAGTAAACCAAGAACAATTACTACTATTCCGAGAACAATTCTCAGAATTCTATCAGCACCACCAACATTTTGCATCATAACTTCCTCCTTTTGTTGTTTATTTGATGAAACGAATCTAATATAGATTCGAATTATTTAATTACTACCGGACCAACCATAACAGAAATACTTTCATTGTATAATCTATCCAGTGAAGTAACAACATAAAAATAAGTGCCTTTGTTCAATTCTTCAATATAATCCAGAAAAATTGTTTCTCCCGGATAAGTGAGATAAACTATTTTGGATGAATTGTTAATATTAATTTCTTCGTCAGACAAAAAACGATAAACGGCATAACAGCTTGGCATTTCGCCATCATCAGCCAGTTCAGGCAAGTCCCAGTTTACAGTCACAAATTTATCAGATTGGGAAACCGTCAGATTTGCTGGAGGCATTGGCGGAATGCTATCTAACCATTCCATTGCCGGAGGCAGAGCAATGTGTGAATAATATTTTTCTTTTAATTTATCTGCAAAACCGCTCCAGTTCATTGAGATTGATTTTGCACTAAAAAAAACTGAGCCATCAACATTAGGGGTTGACCTGTTTAATTCTATTTGATCGAACAATTCATTTTTATTTCCTTTATAATCCTTTGCAGCCATTCGACTTGAAAAATGTCCGATATACAAATGTCTTTCACCCGAAACTTCTGCCCACCAAGGCAATAATTTTGAGTACGGCGCTGTTTTATGATCCATTTCCCAATATAATTGCGGATTAATATAATCAACATATTTCCCATTTATCCAAGAAAGCGGGTCACAATAAAGAATATCGTATGACTGAAATCCATTTGTTCCTGCAAATTCATTTTTCACAATTCCAAACGGGCTTATTCCAAACTTTACATGTGGCTTTGTTGATTTAATCACTGAGTAAATTTCTTTCATCAGCATATTTATATTGTCTCGCCGCCAGTCGTCAATATTTGTAAAGCCACGGTTGTATTTTGCAAAAGCATCCGCATCTTCAGTAGAAACTTTTGGCGAGTACGGATAGAAATAATCATCAAAATGGATTCCGTCAATATCATATCTTGTCAGAACATCTTTCATAATGTTTAATATAAATTCGTGTACTTCGGGCAAACCGGGAT
>PFVB01000049.1 GCA_002790395.1 Ignavibacteriales bacterium CG_4_9_14_3_um_filter_34_10
AAAACTATTTCATTTGGGACAATGGGAGTCGGGGAAAATAAAAAAGCAGTTATATATGAACAACCTGAACAGAAAGAAAATAACGCACTTAAATATGAACTTGATTTATTCGTAGACTCTGTGATAGAAAATAAGAAGCCAATTGTTTCAGGTGAAGACGGATTAAAGGCTTTAATAGTGGCTGAGTTAATTGTTAAAAAGATTGAGGAATCAAATCCACTATGAAAAAATATTTGATGATTACAATTATATTAATTTCATTTATCGCAGGGTGTTCGATTTATAAAACTATCATAAATGTGTCAAGACTTAAATATAAATTGGACTCAGTTACCAAATTCAAGTTGAATGGAATTGCAATAGACAGTAAATCAAAACTTTCTGATTTTGGACCTGGGGATATGCTAAAACTTACATCTGTTTTTTCTACAGGCAAGTTTCCTGTTACTTTCGATTTAAATATTTTAGCAAAAAATCCGAATGATGGAACTGGCGGATACGATCAAACAGACATAACAATAAAATCTTTTAGCTGGGATTTGTATCTAAACAAGAAGAAAATAGTTTCAGGCAATATTGACAAGGTTGTTACTGTGCCCGGAATTGGAAATAGTTCCATAATTCCATTGATAGTTAAATTAGATTTAATTGAATTTTTAGATAATGGGTCATTTAATGAAGTGATTGATTTAGCTCTTAAACTTGGAGGAAAGAATAAAACTACTTCTGAGATTGAAGTAATAGCAAAGCCCGTTTTGGGTACACCTTTTGGAGATTTATCCTATCCGGAGCCGGTTAAAATTGTTGATTATCAATACAATTAAATTTAGAGTCATTAAATTGATGAAGAATTTGCCCCTTTTATTTTTTATTCCAGTTTTATTAATTGCTCAAAACGCTGATTCAGTTGTTATCAATAAAAACAATATTTCTTTTGAAACACCTAAAGATTCAATTGCAGCACAAGATACTACAAAGAAAAAATTTGACGTTGATGCAATAATATTTTCAAATGCAACTGATTCGGTAACTTTTGATGTCGTTAATAAAAAAATGTTTTTATTTGGCAAAGGTGATATTACTTATAAAAAAACAAATTTGAAGAGTGCAAAGATATATGTTGATTTCACAAAGAATCTGCTTGATGCTCATGGAGAGATAGATTCTGCTGATACATCAAAGTCAAAATTGATTGATACACCTGTGCTTAAAGAGGAAGATGAAGTTTATGAAGGAACGAGCTTAAAATATAATTTTAAAACTCAAGCCGGATTTATTTCAATGGCAAAAAATGGAAAAGAAGATAAACGGTATGAAGGCGAGAAGGTAAAAAAGGTTGATAAGAGAACTTATTTTATTGAAGATGGACTTTATACAACATGTGATGAAGATACGCCACATACATATTTTACCGCTGAAAAAATGAAAGTTATGCAGAATGATAAAATTATTGCCAGATGGATTTTTATGAATGTTGGTGGAGTTCCTTTTCCAATTCCTCTCCCTTTTGGAGTTTTTCCGAATAAGTCCGGGAGACGATCAGGAATAATTGCACCTTCGTATGGTTCAGCGGGAGATCGAGGTTTTTATTTCCGCAACGGCGGGTATTTTTTTGCATTAAGTGATTATATGGATTTAACTTTAACGGGTGATTATTATTTGCAGGGTGGTTATGGTTTACGTAGCAGATACAGATATACTAAACGTTATGACTTTAACGGAAATTTGAACGGCGGAATCTCAAAAATTATTAGCGGAGAACAAGGGGATCCGTATTATAGTGAAAGATTCAGTTGGAATCTGAATGTTTATCATCATCAGGAAATTGACCCTTCCACAACACTCGATGCAAATATGCAGTTTTTATCAAGCCAATATTTACAGGATAATTCAAGAAATCTTAATGACTTGTTACAGCAAGATATTATTTCAAATGCAACTTTGGTAAAACGCTGGGATGAATCCGGTAACAGTATTTCGATGAATTATAGTAGAACACAAAATCTTGAATCGGGAAATATTTCTGAAGTTCTTCCAAGCGTAAGTTTTAATAAATCAATCGAATATCCTTTCAAATCAAAAACTTCTTTTGGCAAAGATCAAAAGTGGTATGAATTAATTGGATATAATTATTCCGGTAATTTTCAGAATAACAGAACAAAAATTAAAAACTCAGTCACCGGTGAATTTGACAGAGAAATCAGAGGAGGATTTCAGCACACAGTAAGGTTTACGGCTTCACCGAAGATTGGATACTTCAATTTTTCTCCTTCGATAAATTACCGCGAACTGTGGTATGATAAAAGAATCAAAAAAGGTTTTGAATATAACAATGATTCTTCAGCATTAATGTTGAAAGAAAAAACAATTAAGCAAATCAGTTTCGTAAGAACTTTCGATTTCAACATTTCAACTTCAACAAAAATATATGGGATGATGCAGCCAAATATTTTAGGTATTCAGGCTTTCAGACACACATTGATTCCTTCGGTTAATTATAATTATCGTCCAGATTTTTCTGATAAAAAATGGGGATATTTTGATTCTTATATAGATACTTTAGGCAAAAGGATTAAGTATGATAAATTTGATCGTGGAATTTATGGTGGTGCCGGAAGCGGCGAACAGCAAAGAGTTGGTTTTTCTCTTGGTAATGTTTTTGAGATTAAAACAACTAAAGATCCAAATGATACTACTTCGCAAGAACAAAAAATTCAGTTGTTGAATCTTAATGCATCCTCCGGTTATAATTTTGCGGCTGACAGTTTGAATCTTTCTGATTTGAATGTTGACTTCAGAACTCAAATTGGTCAGCTTTTAAGTTTCAATGGAAATAGCACTTTCACTTTTTATGATGTTCAATCATCCAATAATGGAAGGTCTGTTTACAAGATAAATAAATTTCTGTCCGATGCAGGAAAAGGGCTTGTCCGACTTACAAATTTTGGATTTAATATTTCTACTTCAATCAGCGGTGAAAAAATAACCGGAAATAAGACTAAAATTAAAAATGAATCCGAAACAGAGAATGACGGAAACTTTAAAAAAAAGAATGATTACATTGAATTGTTTGAAGATGAAATGCCCGATCTAACTATCCCGTGGAATTTATCTGTCAACTACAATTATAATATTAATAAATCGAATCCAAATAATGTGATTAAAAATTCAGGACTGGGTCTTAATTTAAGCATCAGTTTAACACAGGCTTGGAGGCTTACGTTTAGGGGGAATTATGATTTTAGTCAGAAAAAACTTAATGCACCACAAGTTACTGTGTATCGCGATTTGCATTGCTGGGAGATGAATTTTACATGGAATCCAATTGGAACTTATCGCGGATTTAGATTTGAGATCAGGATGAAAGCTCCTGAATTACAAGATATTAAGGTGACAAAAACCAAGGATATTTATTCAGGATTCTGATGATAAAACATTATATAATCGACGGTAATAATGTCATAGGCAGGAATAAAGATTTGATGAAGGATAAAATCAATTCCAGATCAAGACTCAGATTTATTATGGAAAAATATTTTATTGATAAAAAAGTGAGCGTTAATCTTTATTTTGACGGACATGAAAAAGAAAAAATCAAATCGGATAAATTGAAAATTATTTATTCCAATAATCATCCTGCTGATGACTTGATTCGTGATGAAATTGCACAAACAAAAAATTGCAAAACAGTTTGTCTGGTAACTTCTGATTTGCCATTAGCTGAATTCGGGAAAAAGAATTCTTGTACTATTAAGAGTAGCGATGAATTCTTGAGAGGAATATCGGTCAATAAAAAATCTAACGAAAAAGAATCGGCAGCAGAATCAATAAGTAATAGCGAAATGATGAAACTTTTTGGTTTGAAATAATGAAAATTATAATATTAATAATAACAGTACTTTTTGCTTCAAATCTTACAGCACAGGAGAATATGCAATCAAAAAAAATCAATGAAATAATCCTTGGGAAACTTAATCAGATTGAAGGTGATAAAGCAGTATTCTTTCTAAATCTTGAAACCGGGGAAGAAATTAAATTTAATGAAAAAGAAAAATTCCACGCTGCAAGTACAATGAAAGTCCCTGTCATGCTTGAATTATACCGGCAGGCTTCCGTAGGATTATTTTCGTTAATTGATTCAATAATTGTTAAAAATGAGTTTAAAAGCATAGCGGATGGAAGCAGCTATAAAATGAATATTGCTGATGATAGTGACAATGAAATATATGATTTGATAGGTAAGAAACTTACTGTTTACGAACTTAACCATCGCATGATTACAAAAAGCAGCAACCTTGCAACAAATATTCTAATTGAATTCGTCGGTGTAGATAATATAATGAAAACTATGAAGTCCATTGGGGCAAATGATATTCGGGTTTTACGTGGTGTTGAAGATATTCCTGCTTATAGAAAGGGGATGAATAATACTACAACAGCAAAAGATCTTTGTCTGGTCTTAAAATCTATTTTGGATTATAAAGTTGTTAATGAAAAATTGTCAAATGAAATATTGAGTGTTCTCGAAGCGCAGGAACACAATGATATTATTCCTGAGCAACTTCCAAAAAATGTTAAAGTCGCCCATAAAACCGGTTGGATAACAGGTGTAATGCATGATGCCGGAGTTGTAATATTACCCGATGGCCGAAAATATATTTTAGTTCTACTTACCAAAAATTTAACGAACGAAGAGAAATCAAAAAAAATATTACAAGAAATTTCTCTCGAATTTTATAAATATTTTTTAAGATAATAAAGGGGATTTAAGATGAATAAATTACAACACTTTGAGAGCTTTATCCCGCAACTCGGAACTTTGGAAATTGACGTACTGCAAAATCTGCGAAAAATGGATGAGGAGAAGATCATCCATAGAATGTGGGAAAAGGATTATACGGTTTGGGGAAAGGAACCGAAAGAAATTGCGGACAGATTAGATTGGCTTGATATGCCTTCATTCATGAAAAATGAAATTGAAAACATTGAATCTTTTGTAAATGAAATTAAAGCAGAAGGTTTTGAAAATGCTTTGTTGCTTGGAATGGGTGGCTCAAGTCTCGCTCCGGAAGTTTTTCGATTTACGTTTGGTGTCAGGGCAGGTTATCTTAATCTGGAGATTTGTGACAGCACTCATCCTGAAAATATTATTTCGAAATCAGAAAAATTTGATTGCAGTAAAACTCTTTATGTGGTTTCAACAAAGTCCGGAGGTACAATTGAAACTATTTCATTCATGAAATATTTCTATAATCTCGTCGGAAATAAACTTGGTTTTGAAAAAGCAAAAAAACATTTTGTGGCAATTACAGATCCCGGGAGCGGGTTAGAAAATATTGCCCGTGAACTAGGTTTCAGAAAGATATTTCTCAACAATCCAAATATTGGCGGAAGGTTTTCGGCTTTGTCATTATTTGGGCTTGTGCCTGCTGCATTGGTCGGAATCAATTTATCAAACCTTTTGGATCGCGCTGATAGATTTGTTAAAACAAGTACAGTTTCAAATATTGAAAATATTGAAGAAAATACTTCTGCAACACTTGGTTTGATTTTAGGAACATTAGCCGAAAAAAATATTAATAAACTTTCTCTTTGTATGTCAGAGCAGATTAAATATTTGGGCGCCTGGGTTGAGCAACTTATTGCCGAAAGCACGGGCAAAGTTGGTAAAGGAATTTTACCGGTTGACGGAGAAAAAATTCAGAATATTAAAAATTATTCTAAAGACAGATTATTTGTCTTTTTGATTATTAAGAATGATAAAAGTTTTGATAAAACAATGGAACAAATGAAAGAGAACAGCATTCCTTTTGTAAAAATTGTAATGAATGATATTTATGAAACCGGAGCTGAATTATTTAGATGGGAATTTGCCACTTCAATTGCAGGGTGGGTTATGAATATTCAGCCATTTGATCAACCGAATGTTGAATCTGCAAAAGTGCTTGCAAGAAAGATGATAGTGGATTATAAGTCAACCGGAAAACTTTCAAAACCTGTGGATTCATTGGTCGAAAATGATATTGAACTGTTATTTGAACAAGGACAGAAAAACATAAGGAATGCTTTGATTAATTTTATTGAAATAAGCAAAAAAGAAGGTAGTTATTTTACAATTCAATCATTTATCAACCCAAATGAAGAGAATAAGATTGCGATAGAATTATTCCGCGAAAAATTATTGGAAAAATATAAATTGCCAACAACTTCAGGATTTGGTCCTCGATTCCTGCATTCAACGGGACAATTACATAAAGGGGATTCGGGAAATGGTATTTTTATTCAATTCATGTCGGAGATTTCAGGTGATATTCCTATTCCAGAAAATCCAGGTTCGGATGAATCGACAGTTTCATTCGGTGTTTTAGTTACCGCACAAGCAATGGGTGACAGAGAAGCTTTATTGAGTAATAACCGCAATGTTATTACGATTAACATCAAAAAGAACGTTTCTGATAATATTAAATTACTTGCAAATTATCTTGAGTAAAACAT
Organism: Ignavibacteriales bacterium CG_4_9_14_3_um_filter_34_10; assembly: GCA_002790395.1. Lineage (GTDB taxonomy): Bacteria > Bacteroidota > Ignavibacteria > Ignavibacteriales > Melioribacteraceae > UM-FILTER-34-10. The sequence continues at coordinate 6,496 of PFVB01000049.1, forward strand.
GAGCGATCTGCTTTTCAATTTGTCTGAATGTGTTGAGTATGGTAAAATCAATTCTGATACTCAGTATCCCAAGCATTTAATCGGGAAAAAAGGGACAGTTGAGTTGACCGAAGAAGCATTAAACTGTGGATTTTCGCCTGAAGTAATTTTAGCCGATGCTTTGATTATGGGAATGAAACGAATCGGAGAAAAATTTGCGCAGGGGAAAGCATTCATTCCAAATTTGTTGATTGCTTCCAAAGCAATGAATGCTGCAAGTACAATTTTAAAACCTCATTTTCAAAAGGGAAGTGATTATCACAAAGGCAAAATTATAATGGGAACTGTAAAAGGCGACTTGCATGATATTGGAAAGAACATTGTGAAAATGGTGCTTGAGGGAAATGGATGGCAGGTAATTGATCTCGGCGTTGATACTTCAAAAGAAAAATTCATTGAGTCATTAAATGAAAACAAAGAATCACATATCGGATTAAGTGCTTTGTTAACCACTACAATGCTCAATATGGAAGATATTGTTAATTCAATTAAGTTGCTGAATTATGGTACAAAAATATTTGTTGGAGGCGCTCCGCTATCATCAGATTTTGCCAATAAAATTGGGGCTGATGGTTATTTCCCCGATCCGCATTCATTTGTTAATTACTTAGATTCTTTAATTAATTGAAAAGGAATTAGATGGTTAAAATATTGAATATGAACAAACAAAAAGCGGAGGAATTGTTAAACTCAAAAACTCCTGAATTCGTCCTGAATAAATATTCTGAATTATATGAATTGAATAATTCCCAAATTGATTTTTATCGGGGAAATGGTTTTATCAAACTTGAACAAGTCTTTAATGGTGAGGTATTGAGTTTTATTAAAAACATAATTGAAGCCTCTGTATTTATTCGAAAAGAAGCCGACGAAAGAGAACTAAAAGATAAAACGCAATATCAGCAATCATTTTTACAATGCGGCTTTCTTGCTTTTGATTTCCCAGTTGTACAGGATTTTGTTTTGTCAAAAAGACTTGGAAGTATAGCCAAATGTTTACTTGAAGTCGATCATGTCAGGCTTTGGCACGATCAAGCATTATTCAAAGAACCCGCCGGAAGAAAAACAGATGTTCATGTTGACAGCAGCTATTGGCCTGTTACTGAGCCATTAAAGAGCGGAACAATTTGGCTTGCTTTAAACGATGTTCCGATAGAGAAAGGCTGTTTGTTTTTTTATCCTGAATCTCAGAAGTTGGTTCGTGAATATGTGGATATTTTTAATTCGCCGCATGTGCCTGAATCAATTGCAAAGTCTGATAAAGTTTTTACGCCACTGAAAGCAGGAGATATAACATTTCATTCCGGGTTGACTTATCACGGGGCAGGACAAAATCAAACTGATGAATATCGTGAGGGAATGACAGTCATTTATATTTCTGATGGGAATAAGTTTACTTCATCGGATGAAAGAAATGCAACTCATAAATCATGTTCCGGTTTGAAAGACGGTGAAATTATTGATACTGTTTATACTCCGGTTATTATCTGATTATGATGAATGATTATTTTACATTTTTACCACCAATAAGCGAGTTTCATTTAACTGAACAAAATATAATATCTGTGCTTGGGTATAAAAATGTTGAAATTCCTGAAGCTGTTAAACAAGGATTAAAATCATTACTCCCGACTGCATTAAACAATGCAGTGATTAAATGCGGGTTTAAAATATTTGAAAGCAAAGACATTATTATTACAAAGGAAACACTTTTAATAAAAGCAGTTGAATTAAAAATAGATAAAATTATTGCATTGCATCTTAAGCATGCCGATACTGTGGCAATATTTGCTGCCACTATTGGAAGTGAGTTTGACCAATATATATCAGAACTTAAAAATAAAGATATACTTGATTCATATTTAGCTGATACAATTGGCTCTGAACTTGTTGAAAATGTTGGTGACTGGCTTGAAATTAAACTGAAAAATATTATTGGGAACAAAAATATTTCAAACAGATTAAGCCCCGGATATTGCGGATGGAAAGTGTCAGAGCAGCATAAATTATTTTCTTTGCTTCCTCCGGATTTTTGTGGCATATCATTAAATGACTCTGCTTTGATGAAGCCAATCAAATCAATAAGCGGAATTATTGGAATCGGAGAAAATTTAAAACGACTAGACTATCAATGTAAAATATGCAGTCTTGAACATTGTTATAAACGAAACAGAGTGAAGGATTAACATGGCTGATATTATAGAATTTAAAAAAAATCTGTTTCTGCAAAAATCAAATTATCTCCCGATGGCTGAACTCGGTATACATCCCGAAATAAAATCAAGATATATCGGCAGGCAAATATTATCGATTGAAGATGAGATTGAATTTTGGTACAAGGCAGGGTATGATTATGTGAAGCTTCAACCTAAAGCAGATTTTAATCCTGCAAAAATCGGTATCAGTGATGAAAAATCATTTAAGGAAGACGGGACATTGAATTTTAACTGGGCTACAGAAGGTAAAGGAGTAATTAATTCATTTGAAGATTTTGAAAAATTTGTTTTCCCCAAAGTTGAAGATTTTGACTATTCGAATTTTGAAAGAGCAAAGAAAAATCTTCCTGAGGGATTGGGAATTATCGGACAGTACGGTGATATCTTTACGATGACATGGGAGATGATGGGTTTCGAGGCATTTTCATTTGCACTGTTTGAAAATCCTGATTTAATAAAAGCATTAAATGATAAAATTGGAGAACTGATTTTGAGTATGTTCAATTATTTTGCTGAAAGCGATGCTGTCGATGTTATTTGGTTCAGCGATGATATTGCATATACAAACGGACTTTTAATGTCTCCTGAAGTTTTGGATGAATATTTTTTCCCTTGGCTAAAGAAGATTGGCGATTTGGCAAAGGCTGCAGGCAAACCGTTGATTTATCATACAGACGGTGTTTTATTTGATGTGTTTGATAAAATAATTGAATGCGGTGTTGATGCTATTCATCCCATTGAACCAAAAGCTATGCAGATTAAAGAGGTCAAAGAAAAGTACGGAGATAAATTATGTCTGATTGGACATGTTGATGTTGATTTGCTTTCTCGCGGAAGCGAAGAAGAAGTTGTAAAAGTCATTGAGAAAAATATTGAACAGGCATGGAACAATACGGGTTATTGTGTTGGATCGGGTAATAGCATTCCTCAATATGTGAAATATGAAAATTATATGGCAATGTTAAATTTTATGAAAGCATTGCGAAAATAAAATCATTACATCAAATTTGATTTTACTAAAATTGCCTTTACAATTTTCTTTGCATCAATTCCCGATAAGTTATCGCCCGTTACAATGCAGGCGAAATAAATAATGCCGTTTTCTAACTCAGCAAATCCAACGAACCAGCCGATATCTGTATTCAGATTATAATCAGTACCAGAACCGGTTTTCCCATAAAATTTACCTGCAGGCATTGAATCCACCAGCATTAATTTTTTTAATGTATTTATGGATGATTCTTTAAATGGTAATTGCTTGTTGATAAGTTTTGAGATTAATTTAACTTGTTCTTTAGCTGAAATTAATATGGATTTTTTATCTTTTCGCGGAAGCCAAAAATCATCGATTCCCGATGAGATATCTCTGTCACCATAATTGATAGAATCAATCCATTTTTGCATACTTTTGTTACCGATTTTTCGTGCTAAATTCTGAAAAGCAGGAACACACGAAACTTTGAATGCTTCTCGTAATATTAAATTTTTGTTCCAGTCCGGAATTGAACGTGTCACTCCATCCCAGGTATAGAATTTCTCATCCAGTGAAGTTATGATTCCGTATTCAAGTCCGATCAGAGCATTCCAAATTTTAAAGGTTGAGCATGGCGGGAATTTTTCCTCAATTAAAGTCTCATTGTAAGAAATCTTTTTATTATCTGCATCAATGAAGACAATTCCTCCGACAATATTCCCGAAGGCTTCGGAAATGTTCTTTTCAAGAATTTCAGGCTGCGCCGAAATTTGGTTAATCCATAAAACAAAAAACATGAAGATTGATAAATTTAATTTCATAAGACTCAAACTTTGTTATTCAAAGTTATGAATTTTTATTGAAAAATGGTTTCAAGCTAATATTTTTTATTTTTAAGAAACAATTCAGTGTTTTTATGATTTTATATAAAAATTCAAATTCTGCATTTTCAATTAGCCAAGTAGCAGAATCAAATAATAGCGTTTTAATTCACTTAAACTTACTTTTGCTGTTGAAAGCGAAAACAAAAATTGTAAAAAAAATTTTATTGGGAATAGCACAGAATTTGCTAAGTTTAACTTGTTAAAATTAACTTATTAATTAAATATAAATTTTGAGGTAAATATGTCAGATAAAGCTTTCAATGCTTTTGAAATGGCTCAGGCACAGTTCGACAAAGTAGCAGATATTCTAAATCTTGATCAGGCTACTCGTGATTTATTAAGGAATCCAATAAAAGAATATCATTTCAGTATTCCTATTAGGATGGATGATGGATCAGTAAAAGTATTTAAAGGTTTCAGAGTTCAGCATAATGATGCTAGAGGACCGGCAAAAGGCGGAATAAGATTCCATCCACAAGAAACCGTTGATACAGTAAGAGCATTAGCAACATGGATGACATGGAAATGCTCGGTTGTTGATATTCCACTTGGTGGTGGAAAAGGTGGAGTTATTTGTGATCCGCACAATTTAAGTATGCGAGAACAAGAAAATATTTGCCGTGGTTGGCTAAGAAAAATGGCAAAAAATGTTGGACCATTGGAAGATGTTCCTGCTCCTGATGTTATGACAAATGCTCAGCATATGATATGGATACTTGATGAATATGAAACGATTCACGGTGCAAAATATCCCGGATTTATTACCGGAAAGCCTGTTGGTTTAGGTGGATCTTTAGGCAGAACAGAAGCAACAGGTTATGGCGTTGTTTACACACTTCGCGAAGCACTTAAAGAAATGAATATTGACATTACCAAAACTACTGCAAGCGTTCAGGGATTTGGAAATGTTGCTCAATATGCAATTCAACTTTATACAAGATTAGGCGGTAAGGTTATTTCTGTAGCTTGTTGGGATCATGAAGATCAAAAATCATATTGTTTCCGAAGAATGAGCGGTGTGAAGATGGAAGAATTATTAGGAATTACAGATAAATTCGGGCAGATTAATAAAACAAAAGCCAAAGAATTAGGATTTGAGATTCTTCCAGGTGATGTTTGGATTGAACAAGATGTTGATATTCTTATCCCCGCAGCATTGGAAAATCAAATTAATGCAAATAATGCTGAGAAAATTAAACCAAGCGTAAAAGTAATAGTTGAAGGTGCGAATGGACCTACAACACCTGATGCTGATAAAGTTATTCAAAGCAAAAAAATTCATGTAATTCCGGATTTTCTGGCTAACGCCGGTGGAGTCACTTGCAGCTATTTTGAACAGGTTCAATGCAATATGAATTATTTCTGGGAAAAAGAAGAAGTGCTGAGTAAACTTGATACTAAAATGACGTCAGCTTATCATGCAGTAAGTGATTTGGCAAAGAAAAAAAATCTTTATATGAGAGATGCTGCATACGTAATTGCTGTGCAGCGGGTAGCCGATGCTTGCAAAGTCAGAGGCTGGGTATAATTTCTGATTCTACATTTCAAAAGGCTGCCTTTCGGGCAGCCTTTTTTGTTTTAAAGTTAGGTAAATGGTACTATATTTTAAAAGTATAAATTTGATTATTCACCGATTAGGTTACTATTGTTCAAAAGGAGTATTTAATGGAGAAATCCTCAAAACAGCAATATGCAATACTTGTTAATGATCTTGCAGAAAAGGCTAAAGAGTTAAATTGTCTATATCAAGTTGAAGAAATTTTAAATAAAATAGATTATGAAATTGATGATATTATTAAATCAATTTTAATGGTAATTCCAACAGGTTTCAGATATTCCGACATTTGCCATTCAAAGATTAGTTTTCGGGGAAAAACTTATAAGTCAGAGAAATATTCTGATTATGGTCTTTCATTAACAGCTTTAATAAGTATGAGAGAAAAAAATATTGGTGAAATTAAAATTTGTTACAGCGAAAAAGTTTCGGATAACGAAAAATCTACGTTTCTACCTGAAGAGGAAAAACTTATTAAAACAATTGCTGACCGATTAGGCCATTTCATTCTGCATTATGAATTGAAAGCAATTTTTAATGACCTTGAGATAGTCCAAAAAACAACACATACTCCGATCAAAGGTGAATGGAAAATTGTTTTGGATATGATCCGAAAAACTGACCCAAATTTATTTATGGGAATTCTGAGAAAATTTCTTCACTTGTTATACTGGAAAGGTGTTGAAGAAGCTGATATTTTATTAAAGCATACAAGCATTAATCTGAAACCGAGCAACGAAGCAATTGAAGGAGAAGAAAACAAACCTTTAAAGAAAAAAGTGATTAATGATTATGATGAATATATTGATACGATTTTAAGGTTAGTAAATGAAAATTTATTTGATGCAGATATTATGCTGAAAATACAGAAATGGATTAGAGAGGATAAATCATCAGCATTAATAAAAGTTGTGGAAGCCAGAGAATCATCCCTGGCGGCAATCAGTGACGCTATCAGGAAATATTATCGGATAGCGCCTGAAAAATATGAACTTTCACCGGCTATGGTAAAGGGGTTAAGAGTTTCACTACTACGAAGGTTTTTTACGGAAGATTTGCGTTACATTCAGATTGCGAAAGAATATGTGAAACTTACTGACTTTTATAATTTGATTGATAAGATGATTTACACTCCAACAAGTCTGGGAAAATTAGGTGGTAAAAGCTCAGGGATCTTCCTTGCTTCCAGAATATTATCTTCAAAAGCAGCTAACAATGATATTTTGAACAACATTAAAATTCCCAAAACCTGGTACATGGCTTCGGATTGCGTTTTGGCTTTTATGCATTATAATAATCTGGAAGAAGTGCTTGAACAAAAATACAAAGATGTTGATGAATTAAGAATCGAATATCCGCAGATAGTTCAGTTGTTTAAGAATTCTCAGTTCCCGCCTGATATTGAGAAAGGATTATCTGTAGCATTAGATGATTTTGAAGATCGACCAATAGTCGTGCGGTCATCAAGTTTATTGGAAGATCAGCTCGGATCATCTTTCTCTGGAAAATATAAAAGCTTGTTTCTTGCAAATCAGGGGACAAAGCCGGAAAGACTTGCCGCATTAGAAGATGCAATTGCAGAAGTTTACGCTTCAACATTTTCTCCGGATCCAATTTTATATCGTGCTGAAAGAGGGTTACTTGATTTTAATGAGGAAATGGGAGTAATGATTCAAGAAGTTGTTGGTAACAAAGTTGGCAAATATTTTCTGCCAACATACGCTGGGGTTGCATTTAGCAATAATGAATTTCGATGGTCTCCAAGAATTGTCCGTGAGGACGGACTTTTGAGAATTGTCCCGGGAATTGGAACTCGTGCAGTTGATAGAATTGGGGATGATTATCCAATATTAATAGCTCCGGGGCAACCAAACCTAAGAGTAAACGTTTCAGTTGATGAAATTGTTAAATATTCTCCAAAGCGGATGGATGTTATTAATCTTGAAAAAAATGAGTTTGAAACAATAGAAATTTCTGAATTTACGCGAGAGTACGGTGATAAATGTCCGGGGTTAAATAATGTGGTTTCAATTTTTGATGGACACATGATAAGACAGCCAGTCGGACTCGGCTTTAATTCTGATGAACATGAAATGGTTGTTACATTTAATGGTTTATTGAAAAATACCAACTTTATCAAAAAGGCTGCAGAGATAATCAAAACACTTCAGAAAAGTATTAAGTCACCTGTAGATATTGAATTTGCATCTGATGGAGTAGATTTTTATTTACTTCAATGCAGACCACAGAGTTACCTTGGAGATCAAACTGGCGATGTAATTCCCAAAGATTATAAAGAGCAACAAGTTATTTTTTCTGCATGCAAACATATTTCAAATGGAAAGATTCCGGAGATTACTCATATTGTCTATGTTGATCCGTTAAAATATTCTGAACTCCCAAATTTGGATTTGATGAAACAAGTTGGAAGAGCTGTCAGTAAACTCAATAAATTACTTCCTAAAAGAAGTTTTATTTTGATGGGACCGGGAAGGTGGGGTAGCCGCGGTGATATTAAACTTGGTGTTTCAGTTACTTATTCTGACATTAATCATACTTCAATGCTGATTGAAATTGCTAAGAAGAAGGGGTCATATGTGCCTGATTTATCTTTCGGTACACATTTTTTCCAAGATTTAGTAGAATCCTCAATAAGATATCTTCCGCTGTATCCGGATGAGAAAGAGAACATATTCAATGAAGAGTTCTTTGCAAATTCTCCAAATGTTTTTGCGGAACTGGTTCCGGATTTGCATCATCTTTCCGATGTTATTAAGGTAATTGACATCGGAAAAGCTACTAAGGGAAAAATTCTAAAGGTATTAACGAATGCGGATAAAAACATTGCTGTTGCATTGTTACAAAATCCGACTAATGAGATTGAAGCGGATATTGAGCGAACGGAAATGACTCATAATTTTATTTCGGAAGATTGGAAATGGCGCTACAATTTTGCAGAAAAAATAGCCAAGAAAATTAATCCCGATGAACTTGGAGTAAAAGCAATTTATCTCTATGGAAGCACAAAAAATGCAAATGCGACATCACAAAGTGATATTGACTTAATTGTGCATGTTGAAGATGATTTGGAGAAAAGAAAACTTCTTGAAAAGTGGCTCGAAGGCTGGAGCTTAGCTTTGGCAGAGATGAATTATTTACGTACAGGAATTAAAAAGAAGGGACTGCTCGATGTCGAATATATTACTGATAAAGATATCGAAGAGAAGAAAAGTTTTGCAATAAAAATTAATGCAATAACTGATTCCGCTCAGCCGCTTATGTTGAAAAAGAAAAAATAATTTGCAATGTGCTTTGCTGAATGTTTATCTTTGCACAACCAAAAAGGAAAATAGTGTTAAATATTAATCACCATCTTCGTCATCATTCAAATCTTTTTAAGAAGAGTCGGTGAGTTGTATTTTTTATAAATTTAACCCCGGCTTTGTCGGGGTTTTTTAGTTTAAAGGATTATTATGAAAAAAGACAGATTAAAATTAGCTATTCAAAAAAATGGAAGACTTACAGATGAAACATTAAGTCTTTTGAAGAAATGCAGCTTTAATATTGATCATTACAAGGAAAGACTTATGGTTTCGGTTCAGAATTTCCCTTTGGAAATTTTATTTTTACGCGATGATGATATTCCCGAATATGTTCAAGACGGAGTTGCCGATTTAGGAATTGTTGGTGAAAACATAGTTTACGAAAAGCGAGCCGATGTGGAAACAATTGCACAATTAGGATATGGTAAATGCTCTTTAGGAATCGGTGTTCCTGAAAATGAGGAACTAAAAAATATCAGTGAATTGAACGGCAAAACTATTGCCACTACATACCCTAATTTATTAAGTGATTTTCTAAATCAAAATGGAATAAAATCAAAGATTATTCAAATCAGCGGCTCAGTTGAAATTGCTCCCAATCTTGGTGTTTCTGATTTTATATGTGATCTAATTTCAACCGGAAATACATTAAAGATGAATAAATTAAAAAAATCATTTTCGGTTATGGATTCCCAGGCTGTATTAATTAAAAATAAAAAATTGACTGAGAATAAAAATAAAGAAGAGAATTATACATTGTTCTTTAGAAGAATCATGTCAGCATTAAATGCAAAAAATTCAAAATATATAATGATGAACATTCCTAAAAAATCTCTTGATACAATAATTGAGATAATTCCCTCGTTGAAAAGCCCAACAATACTTTCACTTGCAGATGAAACTATGCTTGCTATTCATGCTGTTATTCCATCAGATACTTTTTGGGAAATCGAAAATGAATTGAAGAAAGCCGGAGCTTCAGGAATATTACTATTACCAATAGAGAATATTATTTTATGAAAATATACGAATTAAATAAATTAACTAGCAAAAAGTTAAATGATTTATTGAAAAGACCTGTTGCGGAATCTTTGGATACTTTTGACAGAGTTAATTCGATAATTAAAAAGATCAAATGTGGTGGACTGAAAGAAGCAATAAATTATGCACGTGATTTTGACGGGCTTTCTACAAATAAAATATTTGTAGAAAAAATGGAATTTGCGGATGCAGAAAAGCATATCACTGCTGCTGAACGCAGAGCTTTTCAGACTGCATTTAATAACATTTATAAATTTCATTTAGCTCAGTTGCCTAAGGAACTTAAAATCAGCACAATGCCCGGTGTTACTTGCATAAGAAAATTCAAACCTATCAGTGATGTTGGTCTTTATATTCCCGGTGGAAGTGCAGTATTACCATCAACAGTTTTGATGCTTGGTATTCCAGCAAAAATTGCTGGCTGCGAACGAATAGTGATTTCGACACCTGTTAAAGGAAATGAAATAAATCCTTATATTTTATATGCAGCAAACCTTTGCGGAATAAATGAAGTGATAAAAATTGGTGGTGTACAAGGTATAGCTTTGATGGCTTATGGTGATAAAAAATTTAATAAAGTAAATAAAATATTTGGACCAGGCAATAAATATGTTACTCTTGCCAAGAAGATTGTAAACTTGGATTTTGAAGGTGCTTCAATCGATATGGCCGCAGGTCCAAGCGAAGTTCTTGTAATTGCAGATGAGTATGCAAATCCTTGTTTTGTAGCCAGCGATTTATTATCTCAAGCTGAGCATGGAGAAGAGTCACAAGTAATACTGGTTTGTCTGGATAGAAATTTTGCCAAAAAAGTTAAAGTTGAAATTGCGAATCAAATCAGTTTAATTGAGAGGAATGAAATTGCAGTTAAATCATTAAAGAACTCAAGAATATTTATTGTTGAAAATATTCCGCAAGCAATAGAAATGAGCAATATTTATGCACCAGAACATTTGATATTAAATGTTAAAAACTATAATAATTTTATTAGACAAATTAAAAATGCCGGTTCTGTCTTTCTCGGAGAATATTCACCTGAGAGTGCCGGAGATTACGCTTCGGGTACAAATCACTCATTGCCAACAAATGGTCTTGCAAAAACTTTTGGCGGAGTAACAGTTGAAATGTTTATGAAATCCATTTCGTATCAGAAATTAACAAGGCAGGGTTTAAAAAATATCTCAGAAGCTGTAGTTACTTTAGCTAATGTTGAAAAACTGCAAGCACATGCAAATGCAGTAAAAGTGAGGTTGAAATGAATATTAAATCATTAGTAAGAAAAAATATTTTGGATTTGAAGCCTTACTCTTCAGCAAGGAGTAATCATCTTGAAGGAGTATTGCTTGATGCAAATGAAAATCCTTTTGGAAGTGTAATTGAAAATGATCTTAATTTGAATCGATATCCGGATCCAAAACAAACAGAAATCAGGAATGTTTTATCAAAATATTTAAGTGTAAATCCTGAAAATATTTTTATTGGTGTTGGCTCTGATGAAGTAATTGATTTAGCGGTTAGAATTTTTTGTGAACCACAAAAGAATAATGTAATTATCTGCGAACCAACTTACGGCATGTACAAAGTTGCGTGCGATATAAATGATATTAGTACGGTTACGGTACCGTTAAATTTACAATATGATATTGATGTAAAAAAAGTATTAGGCTCTGTAACTCCGGATACAAAAATGATTTTCTTTTGTTCGCCGAATAATCCAACAGGGAATTTGCTTTCGAAGAAAAAGATTGTCCAGATTGCCAAAAAATTTAATGGAATAATCATTGTTGATCAGGCATATGCTGATTTTAGTTTGGAAGATGAGGATATTCAATCTTTGCTCCGGTATAAAAATATTATTTTACTCAGAACATTTTCAAAAGCTTGGGGATTGGCAGGAATAAGGTGCGGTTATGCGATTGCTGACTTAGAAATTATCCAATTGTTTTTCAAAATAAAATCTCCTTATAATTTGAATAAGCTTTCTTCAGAAGTAATATTGAAAGCACTCAAAAAGAAAAATATCAAACAACGGTTTGTTGCAAAAATTAATAAAGAAAAGAAATGGTTAATCAATAATATTTCTCCTTTACAGGGAATTGAAAAAATATATCCAAGTGATGCAAATTTTGTTTTGTTCAAAGTAAAAAATGCAAAAGATATTTATGAGAAATTAGCAGAAAAAGGAATAATTATCAGAGACAGGAGTAATCAATTAAATCTGAAAAATTGTTTAAGAATTTCAATTGGTACTCCAGCAGAAAATAAATTATTTTTAAGTGAATTAAAGAAAATATTATGAAGAGAATAATTTTACCGGTCGGTTTGTTTAATTTTGATGAACCCATATCCAAGGGACTTGTTAGCAGTTTAAAATTGCTGATTGAAGGTGGATACGAGTTGTTTGTAATTGAAATCCCAAATTCCTTTTTAGAAAAAATTCTTGCCAATGAGGGAATTATTCTAAAAATTGTTGAATCATCAGAAAATGATTTTATAAAGATTGAAATACAAAAGCGTAAAGGTCAAATCCTTTTGTCATTAGGGAAAAACAGGTTTGATTCGATTGTTGAATTGGCAAATGAATTGGTATCCAGAAAAATCTTTCATTCAAGAAAGACAAAAGAAACTGAAATCAATATTCAAATTAATCTTGATGGAAAAGGAATAAGTAACATTAAGAGTGGAATCGGTTTTTTTGATCACATGCTTGAACAAATAGCACGTCATGCCAATATAGATTTAGTTGTGAAAGCTAAAGGCGATTTGTGGGTAGACGAACATCATACTATTGAAGATATTGGAATTACATTAGGGGAAGCAATCAAAATTGCGCTTGGGACCAAAAATGGAATAAAGCGTTATGGTTTTTTTATCCCGATGGATGATTCTGTTGCAGTTTGCAGTATTGATTTAGGAGGGCGTGCTTATCTGAATTTTAATTGCAAATTTAACCGTGACAAGATAGGTGAATTTCCCACAGAATTGGTTAAAGAGTTTTTTAGAGGTTTAAGTCAGGGATTAGGTGCTAACATTTTTATAAAAGCAAAGGGCGAAAATGATCATCATAAAACTGAATCTATCTTTAAATGTTTTGCAAAAGCTTTAAATGAAGCCTGCAGAATAGATGAAAGAAATAAGGGTATGATACCAACTACAAAAGGAATTATATGATTGGAATAATTGATTATGGTGCCGGAAATACGGCATCGGTTGAAAATGTTCTAATACAACTTCAGCAAGATTATAGAATTGTTAAAACCGAATCAGATGTAATGAATTGTGAAAAGCTAATTCTGCCTGGAGTTGGAGAGGCATCTTATGCAATCAAACGTTTGAACATGAATAATCTTATTAACTTTCTGCGAGTGACAAAAAAACTGGTCTTAGGAATTTGTTTAGGAATGCAATTGCTTTGTGAAAAATCGGAAGAAGGAAATGCTAAATGCCTTGGAATTATTCCATGTGATGCTAGAAAATTTCAGGGGAATATTAAGATTCCGCACATGGGTTGGAATTCAATTCAAATTAAGTCAAAGTCAAAATTGATGGAAGGAATTGATTCTGAAAGTTATTTTTATTTTGCTCATTCTTATTATGTGCCGCTGAATGAATATACTACCGTCACGGTTGATTATTCAACACAAATTTCTGCTGTTGTTCAAAAAGATAATTATTTTGGTGTACAGTTTCATCCTGAAAAATCGGGTGAAAATGGAATTAAATTAATAAAAAACTTTATTGAGTTATGTTAGTAATTCCAGCAATTGATATTATTGACAACAAAATTGTACGTTTGACGAAAGGCAATTATACTCTTGCTAAGAATTATAATGTTGACGTATTAAATCAAGTACAAAAGTTTGAAGAAATTGGTTTTAATTTTGTTCACATAATAGATTTGCTTGCATCGAAGGAAGCTACTATCTCTACTTTTAATTTGCTTTCCGATATAATTCGTAAAACAAAACTTCAAATTCAGTTTGGTGGTGGAATCAGATGTGAGGAGGACGTTGAAAAATTATTTGATATTGGAGTAAATCGAGTAATAATCGGGTCGATGTCCATTAATAATAAGCCTTTGTTTGAAAAAATTATTTCAAAAAACAAGTTGTATGAGTTTGTAATTGCTGCTGATGTTAAAAACAACTCAGTAATGATTAAGGGATGGACTGAAGATTCATCCGTAAATATTTTTAATCATATTGAATATTGCTGCAGTCTCGGATTAAATAATTTTTTATGCACAGATATTGATAAAGACGGAATGTTAAGCGGAGTTAATGTCAAACTTTATAAAGAAATTAAAGAAGCCTTTCCTCATATATTCTTAATTGCTTCGGGAGGTATTTCAAGTACTTCTGATGTAAAAGAATTAAGCGAGAATAATATAAATTCATGCGTGGTTGGAAAAGCAATTTACGAAGGAAAAATCAGTTTGCAAGAGTTAAAAAAATATGATAACTAAAAGAATTATTCCTTGCTTGGACATAAAAGACGGAAGGGTTGTTAAAGGGATTAATTTTATTAATCTCAAAGATTCAGGTTCTGCTATTGAGCTTGCTTCTAGCTATTACGATAACGGAGCCGACGAACTTGTTTTTTTAGATATCTCTGCAACAGAAGAAAAAAGAAAAACTCTTATTACATTAGTCAAAGGAATCGCAAAGCAAATTAGAATACCGTTTACTGTTGGTGGCGGAATAACTGAGTTGCAGGATATTGATGAATTATTAAAAGCCGGTGCAGATAAAGTTTCACTTAATTCTGCAATTGTAAAAAATCCAACTCTGATTGATGAAGCCGCAAGAAGATTCGGAAGTCAAGCGATTGTAGCAGCGATAGATATAAAAAAAATTGACGATAGTGAAATTGTATTTATCCGTGGCGGAAAAGAAATGACAGATAAAAATGCCAGCGAATGGTGCAAAGAAGTTGAACAAAGAGGCGCCGGTGAAATTCTTTTGACTTCTATGGATAAAGATGGTACTAAAAGCGGGTATAATCTGACTTTCATGAAAGAATTAAATAAAAATATCTCTGTACCATTGATTGCTTCAGGAGGAGCAGGTACAATGTACCATTTTCTCGAGGCATTCATAGAAGCCAATGTGGAGGCATGTTTAGCAGCAAGTCTTTTTCATAATCAGGAAATTAAAATTTCTGAATTAAAAAAATACTTAAAACAAAATGGAGTTAACGTTAGGTTATGATTGATATTGACAAATTAAATTTTGAAAAAATGGATGGATTAATTCCTGCTATTATTATTGATAAAAAGACCAACTCTGTTCTGATGCTTGGATTTATGAATAAAGTTTCGTTGAATCAGACATTGATTTCAGGAAAGGTAACATTTTATAGCCGGAGTAAAAAGCGCTTATGGACAAAGGGAGAAACTTCAGGAGATTTTCTTTATGTAGAAGATATTTACTCGGATTGTGATAGCGATACTTTATTAATTTATGCTGTTCCAACCGGTAATACTTGCCATTTGGGTAATTACTCATGTTTTGAAAACATAAAAAAAGAAAATCTCAATTTTTTATTTGACTTATTTTCTCTCATTCAATCACGTAAAAATGAATTGCCAGAAAATTCTTATACCACTAAACTTTTCAACGACGGGGAGAACAGAATAATCCAAAAAGTCGGTGAAGAAGCTGTAGAGACAGTAATTGCAGCAAAAAATAATGACAAAGAAGAAATAATAAATGAAGTAAGTGATTTGATTTTTCACCTTTTTGTAATGTTAGTCGAAAAAGAAATTGATTTGAATCAGATAATTCAAAACTTATCAAAAAGGCATTCTGAAAAATCTAAAAAATAATATTTAAGCAAACCACTCATTTACCATATATGTAATTATCGTATCCTTATTACGATGATAAAATTCATTTGTCTTTGATGAATATATATAATCCTGACTCCAACTTTCATTATTCTGAATGATTTCACTGATGGCATCTATAATATAGATTAATTCATTATCAGACATAGTAGGATGCAATGATAGCCGAACCCAACCGGGTTTTTCTGAGAAATCTCCCAAGTTAATTTTATCAGTAATCCTCTGCGATCTTGTAGGGTCAACATGCAAAAGATAATGTCCGTATGTTCCTGCGCATGAGCAACCTCCGCGAACTTGTACGCCAAACCTGTCGTTCAATAATTTAACCATTAAATTATAGTGAATATCTTCAACATAAAATGAAATAATTCCAAGTCTTTCGCGTATTTCATTTGCAAGAATGTGCACTTGAGGAATTTTACCAAATTTACTAAATGCTATTTCAAGCAATTCTTTCTCGCGTTTTTTAATTTTATCAACCTCCATTTCCTCTTTCAATTTTATACATAACGATGCGCGTATTGCCTGAAGAAATCCTGGAGTGCCGCCGTCTTCCCGCATTTCAATGCTGTTAACATATTTATGCTTTCCCCATGGATTTGTCCAGTCCACAGTTCCGCCGCCTGGTTGGTCGGGAACATTTCTATGATATAATTTTGAATTAAACACAAGTACACCTGAAGTCCCGGGTCCGCCAAGAAATTTGTGTGGTGAGAAAAAGATGGCATCAAAATAGGCATTTTTATTCTCAGGATGCATGTTAATATTTGTGTATGGAGCACTTGCTGCATAATCAACAAAACAATATCCGTTATGTTCATGCATAATTTCGGCCAATTCATGCACAGGGTTTTCGATTCCGGTGACATTTGAACAAGCTGAAAACGAACCAATTTTAATTTCTCTGTCTTTATAAATCAACAAAGCATTTTCTAATTTTTTTATATCAACCAAGCCTTTTTCATCAGGATCAATAATGACAACATCTGCTAATGTTTCTAACCAACATGTTTGATTTGAATGGTGTTCCATGTGTGTTATAAATACTACAGGTTTTTTTGATTTTGGAATAGACAAATAGGAATTAAGTTGCTCGGGAAGTTTGAGTCCAAGTATCCGCTGCAGTTTATTAATCACAGTTGTCATTCCAAATCCGGCTGTTATTATTACATCGGTAGAAGAAGCATTGACATGTGTTTTGATTATTTGTTTAGCTCGGCTATATGCTTCAGTCATTAATCCGCCTGTGATACTTGCCTCTGAATGAGTGTTGCCGATATAATTGGCGAAACTGTTCAGCATTTTTTCTTCGATGGGTTGATAAAGTCTGCCTGATGCAATCCAGTCAGCATAGATTATTTTCTTTTCACCGTATGGACTAATAAATGCAGAATCAATTCCGATAATTTGTCTCCTAAAGGACTCAAAATATTTTTCTAATGTCATAATTCACCTAATTAAACAAAAATTAAAACTTTCGTATAAAGAATAATAATGTTTTTGTTAATATAAAATCATTCATAAATTTCAATGAAAATTTATTAAAAAAAGGTAACAGAATGGAAATAGATATCAGAGTGATTAATAAAATTATAATTCAGGTATTTCTTTTCACGGGTTTAACATCAGGGCAATTATCAATGCCTCGAATAAGTCAACGTGCAGAAGTTTCACAAACAATTGGCTTAAGCAAAATAACCGTAAATTATTCACGACCCGGAGTGAAGGGGAGAGAAATATGGGGCAAACTTGTTCCATATGGATTAAGCAAAAATTCAATTGGGTTGAAAAATGAGATCCCTTGGCGCGCAGGAGCCGATGAAAATACTACTATATCATTTTCTCACGATGTAAAAATTAATAGAGAGAACCTAAGTGCTGGAAGATTTGGACTTCAAGTAATTCCTGAAGAGAACGATGATTGGGTAATTATTTTTAGTAAGGATAATTCAGCTTGGGGTAGTTTTTTTTATGAACAAAAAAATGACGCACTACGAATAAAAGTCAAACCGGAAATAGCTGATATGCAGGAATGGCTTGAATATTCCATTGAAAATATCACTGAAAATTCATGTGATGTTTTTTTGAAGTGGGAAAAGAAAGCCATTCACTTTAATGTCAGTTTTGATATACATAAAATTGTGACAGATAGTTTAAAGCAGCAGTTAAAAGGAATTGCTGGATTTAATTGGCAAAGTTGGAATCAGGCTGCTGCATATTGTCTTCAAATTAATGAGTACTTAGAAACAGGATTGGAATGGTGCAAAACTTCAATTATGTTAAATGAAAATGCTAACAATAGAAATCTTCTTGGATATTTATTATTAGCTAAAGGGAATGATAAAGATGCCTTGATTGAATTTGAAGAGAATACAAAAAAATTCCCATCTAATTGGAATGTATTTGATAGTTATGCAGAAGTACTTCAGAAAAATGGAAGGAAAGATGAATCAATTAAAAATTATCAAAAAGCATTCGATCTTGCACCTGAAAATCAAAAAATGAGGATAAAAAATATTATTGACAGCATAAATACAAATTAAACTTAATTTGACTATTAATTTCTTTTATAAAGAATTTTGAGTATTTTTGCATGTGTAATAAATTCCTTTAGCAATTCTTCGCAATTCCTCAAAATTCAAACAATTGATATTTGGAAATTATTAGTAATCAGTAATTCTAATATTTAATAGGAAAAAAATGGATAAAAATAATTTTGAGATTCTTGGATTCTCAAAAAGTACATTAAATGCAATTAAATCAAAAGGATTTGAAGAACCTACAGAAATTCAGGCAAAAGTTATTCCCACAATATTAACAACGAATTTGGATTTGATAGGAATTGCACAAACAGGCACAGGAAAGACGGCTGCATTTGCGCTGCCGTTAATTGACATTCTTGATGAAAAACAGCCCGGTATTAAAGCTTTAGTTTTAGTCCCAACAAGAGAATTAGCAGTTCAGGTATCAGACGAAATAAATTCACTCAGGGGAACAAAAGAAATAATTGCAGCACCAATTTATGGAGGACAATCGTTTGAAACTCAATTTAGAAGATTGAAAAAAGGTGTTGATATTATTGTCGGTACTCCCGGAAGAATAATTGATCATCTTAATCGTGGAACAATAAATTTTCAAACTATATCATTTGTCATACTCGACGAAGCAGATGAAATGCTCAATATGGGTTTTATTGAGGATATTGAAAATATTTTGGAACAAACAAACAGCAATAAAAGGACGTTCCTTTTTTCAGCAACAATGCCAGATAGGATTTTAAAACTCACAAAAAAGTACATGAAGAAAAGTGAACTTATAAAGACGAAAAATTCGGGTACTACAATTGATTTAACTGAACAAAAATATTTTGAAGTCAGAGAATCAGATAAATTTGAATCACTTTGCAGGATAATTGATACAACAGCTGAATTTTATGGAATTGTATTTTGCAGAACAAAAACCGATGTTGATTTTGTTTCAGGTCGTTTAATTGATCGTGGCTATGATGCGGAGGGAATTCATGGGGATATTTCACAAAACTTTCGCGAAAAGACATTGAAGAATTTTAGAATTCGAAAAGTTAATATTTTAGTTGCTACAGATGTTGCCGCAAGAGGACTTGACATTTATGATCTAACTCACGTAATAAATTACTCGCTTCCACAAGATCCTGAATCATATTTACATAGAATCGGGCGAACAGGAAGAGCTGGAAAAGAAGGAACCGCAATCACATTCATTTCTCCTGATGAAAACAGAAAATTAAATTTTATAAAAAGTATTACTAAAACGAATATACGGAAGGAAAGAATTCCGAAAGTGGATGAAGTGATTAATTTCAAGAAGACTAAAATTGTCAATGAAATTAAAGCTTTGATTGAGTATGGAGTTGGAACGAATTATTTGATTTTAGCCGAAGAGATGTTAGTAGAAAGCGATCCTCATCTTATTGTTGCAGCTTTATTAAAATATAATTTCCAGGATACTTTGGAAGAAGAAAACTACGCAAAAGTTCATGATCTTTTTGAAAAACAAAAATATACTGAAAGCGATAGTTATTCCTCAAAAGGTAGAAGAGACCGAAAGAAAAAAGAAAGTTTTTCAGAAGGAAGACAGCGATTTTCGAGAAGAGAAGACAAGGGTAAAATCCGATTGTTTTGTGCATTAGGGAAGAAAGATGATTTCAATCTGCAGTCTTTCCTTGAATTTCTAAATGAAAAAACCGGTATACCAAAAGGAAGAATTTCCGGGACTCAATTGTCTGATGCTTTTTCGTTTTTTAATGTGATGCCGGAAGATTTAGATACTGTCATGAAAAAATTAAACAAGAAAAAATCTGCAAGACCATTAGTTGAAGTAGCAAAAAATTAGTTTTTTTTGTGAACACCCTTTCTTGATTATAATTTTAAGAAAGAGTATTTTAGCACCGCATTTATAGAATATTGTTCTTATTAAGTTTTGCCGAAGTGGCGGAATTGGTAGACGCGCTGGACTCAAAATCCAGTGGGGATTACACCTCGTGCCGGTTCGAGTCCGGCCTTCGGTACAAGAATAAATACCCTTGGTTATGTATTACGTATATGCGATTTCAAGTAAAAATAGAAATTATATTTATGTTGGAATAACCGATAATATAGCAAGAAGAATAAATCAGCATAACAAGGGATATAATAAAACCACAAAACCATACTTACCATTTGAGCTAATCTATTTT
>PFVB01000056.1:0-6708 GCA_002790395.1 Ignavibacteriales bacterium CG_4_9_14_3_um_filter_34_10
ATAACAATCGCAAAAGCTTTTTTGTATTCTAAGGAAGTTGAATCAGTTGATAAAACGACAATAACCGATGTTGAGGAAGCAAAACACAATTTGACTTTTGCAATTGAAAAATCTAAAAAAGAATTGAACAAAATTTTTAACCTTGCTATTGATAAACTGGGTGAACAACGAGCGGCAATATTTGAAGCACAAATAATGATTCTTGAAGATCCATATCTTTTGGATAAACTTTTTTCTCGAATCGAAGAGGAAAAACTCAACCCTGAATTTATTGTTCATGATGAAATAACCAAATATCAAAACATGTTAAATTCTTCTGCTGAAGATTACTTAAAAGAGAGGGCAAATGATATCGGCGATATAAAAAATCGTTTAATCAAAAATCTCAAAAACAAACAATGGAAATCAAGAATTCAAAATGATGTTATTGTTATTGCTGAATTGATTACACCTGCAGATACAGTTCTTTTCACCCGTGTAAATGTAAAAGGATACATAACCAATTTTGGTGGTTTAACTTCTCATGCTGCAATTTTAGCTCGTTCATTAAATATTCCTGCGGTGCTTGGAGTTCATGATTCTACAGCAAGAATAAAAGATGATGACATAATAATTATCGACGGGTTTCATGGTACAATCATAATTAATCCAACGATTGATCAACTTAATTATTATGGAAATAAAATCAGTAAGTTAACACAACTTGATAATGAATTAATGACATTAAAAAATGAGAAGGCTATTACAAAAGACGGAATCGAAATTATAATTCAGGCAAATCTTGATATTGATGAAGAGCTCGTTTTTGTTGAACAAAAAGGAGCACAGGGAATTGGGCTTCTTCGAACCGAACAATTTTTTAATGTTCTCGATAATATTCCGGATGAAGTTTTTCAATTAGGATTTTATAAAAAAATCTCTGAATCAATTTACCCAAACAAGTTAACAATAAGAGCTTTTGATATTGGAGGCGACAAATTTTTACCTTATGATGTGAAAGAGCCAAATCCGATGTTGGGTTGGCGGGGGATTCGGTTCTTGTTAGATCATCCTCAACTATTTAAGTCTCAATTAAAAGCAATATTAAGAGCAAGTATAAATGGAAACATACAATTCATGATTCCGATGGTTTCATCTCTGGATGAAATCATTGCAACTAAAAATTATTTAGATGAATGTAAAGTTGAGTTGCGTTCCGAAAATATTTCTTTTGATGAGAATATTAAATTTGGTGTAATGATTGAGATTCCTTCAGCAGCATTAATGATAAAAGAGTTCTCAAAATATGTTGATTTTTTTAGTGTTGGCACAAATGATTTAATCCAATATTTATTAGCGTGTGATAGAGGCAATGAAATTGTGAACCAGTTATATCAGGAATTTCATCCTGCTGTTCTTCGTGTTCTTGATTTTATGGTCAGTGAAGCAAAGAAAGTAAATAAGCCAATAAGCATTTGCGGTGAAATGGCTTCTGATAAATTTGCTGTACCATTCTTAGTCGGAATAGGATTTAAATTTTTGAGTATGAATGCCTCTTCAATTCCATTTATTAAAAAAATTGTCCGGAATCTTTCTATCGATTCATGCCAGAAACTTGCAAATGAATGCCTGAATCTTTCAAGTGAAAAGGAAATATTAGATAATATTGAATCTTATTTTAAGAAAAATATTGAACAGGATATCGAGAAAATATTCAGTTGATTTAATGAGCTTCTAACCAGTTATCTCCAATTCCAATTTCAGTAAGAATAGGAACATCAAGAGGAAGTGCATTTTCCATCAATTCTTTTACAAGAATTTTCATTTCGTGAATCTCATTTTTATAAACATCAAATACAAGTTCGTCATGCACCTGTAAAATCATCTTTGATTTGAATTTCATTTCCTTCATTTTCCTATGAATATTTATCATTGCAATCTTTATCATATCCGCAGCTGTCCCTTGAATGGGCATATTAATAGCAACTCTCTCTTCAAATTGTCTGAGTACATTATTCTTGCTGTTAATATTATTCAAGAATCTTTTTCTTCCCCGTAAAGTCTGGGCATAACCATTTTCACGTGCAAATACAATTGAATCATCCATAAACTTTTTTACGTTCTTAAAAGTATTAAAGTATGTCTGTATTATTTCTTTTGCATGACTTTGTGTTATTCCGAGCCTTGTTTTCAAACCAAACGGACCGATTCCATACAATATTCCAAAATTTACTTCCTTTGCTTTGCGGCGCATGTCCTGAGTAACTTCACTTGGTTCAACCTGAAAAACTTTTGCAGCAGTGCTTCGGTGAATATCTTCTCCATTCAAAAAAGCATGAATTAAATTTTCGTCTTTACAAATGCTTGCCATTATTCTTAATTCTATCTGACTATAATCAGCGCTCATAATTACATAATCGGAATTTCTCGGTATAAATGCTTTTCTGATTTCCTTTCCAAGTTCAGTACGGATAGGAATATTCTGAAGATTCGGCTCAATACTTGAAAGTCTTCCGGTTGAAGCGATTGTCTGATTATATGAAGTGTGAATTCGTCCTGTTTTTTGATTTACAAGTTTTGGTAATGCATCCGCGTAAGTTGATTTTAACTTCGCCAATTGCCTGTATTCCAATAATAAATCAATAATTGGGTTTTGACCTTTTAACATTTCTAAACTTTTAGCATTAGTTGAAAAGCCGGTTTTGATAGACTTTGATGGAGTCAGGTTCATCTTTGAAAAAAGGATTTCCTGAAGCTGTTTGGGAGAATTGATATTAAATTCCTCTCCGGCTATTTCAAAAATTTTGATTGTCAGATTTGAAAGCGTGCTTGTCATCTCTTTCGAGAATGCAAGTAAAAAATTTGAATCAATTTTTACTCCGGCGTTTTCCATTGCTTCAAGAACTTCAATAAGTGGAAATTCAATTTCGTATGCCAATTTAACAAGATTTTCATCATTCAATATTTTCTGAAAGATTTTATATAATTTGAATGTCACATCAGCATCTTCACAGGAATAATCTTTTAACTGCTCAAGTTCAACTGTAAAAATTTTTCCCGGAGTTTTTTTTACATTATATAAATCTGAAAGGGGAATCGGTTTATAATTTAAATATTTAAGCGATAAATCATCCATTCCATGTTTCTGATCCGGATCAATTAAATAACTTGCTAACATAGTATCGAAATATAGATTACTAACCTCAACTCCAATCGAATGCATTACCGAGATATCGAATTTTGCATTCTGACAGATTTTTTTTATTGATTTACTTAAAAATATTGGACTGAATATTTCCTTAAATGATTTCAGTGGCAATCTGTCATCGAGAGAGGCCGAAAACAATTCTTCTTTATCGCCAAAAGGATTTACGGCTACAAAATATGCTTCATCTTCGTGAAAACAAAAGGAGACTCCTGCGAGGTTTAAGTAAAATGGATCAAGTGAATCGGTTTCAGTATCAAACACAAATTCATCTTTAGTTTTCAAAATATCAGCTAAAGCAACAGCCGAATGATAATCTTTAACAAGTATATAATTTTTGCTTTGTGTTTTGATATCCTCAAAGCCAATTTGAATTTGCTTTTCTGTCAATGGTTGCACTTCTGGACGTTTTGGCAATATAGCTAAAACTCTCGGAATCAGTGACTTAAAATCCAATTCTTCAAATAGTTTTATTAGTTCATCTCTGTTTGGGTGTGAGAATTTAAGTTTTTCAAAGTCATATTCAATTGGGACATCAAGTTTAATTGTCGCAAGTGTTTTTGACAAAATAGCATTTTCTTTATTTCTCAATAATTTTTGCTTGATGCTATCTTTTTGTATTAATTCGATATTAGTATAAATATTTTCAATAGTTTTAAATTGCTGGATCAGAGGTAAAGCCGTTTTAGGCCCAATTCCCAGAACACCGGGAATATCGTCTGATGAATCTCCAATTAATGCAAGATAATCAATCATTAAAATCGGTTCAAAACCATAATCAGCAATCACTTTTTTCTTATCAAGGATTACTTCATCTTCATTTGATTTGCCTGGTTTTACGATTTTTATATAATCACTAACTAATTGGACATAATCTTTATCCGGTGTTACGGTAAAACAGACCATTTCTTTTTCTTCTGCATGTTTTGCAACTGTGCCAATAATGTCATCAGCCTCAAAACCAGGTTTAATCAGAATCGGAATGTCAAATACTTTAGCAACATCTTTAATCATTTGTAGCTGGGGAATCATATCTTCCGGCATTTGTGCACGACTTGATTTGTATTCCTTGTAGATTTCATGCCTGAATGTTTTTTCTTTTGAGTCGAATACTATTCCGATATAATCCGGAGTTGAGTCTGTTATTATTTTCAACAATTGAGTCACAAATCCAAATACTGCCGAAGTATTTTGTCCTTTGGAATTTTTAAGTGGGTGAGATATAAACGCAAAGTATGAACGGTATGCTAATGCCATCGCATCAACAAGGACTATTTTTTTTCCCTTCATTAAATCCTCTAAATTTCATCTATTAAATTTTTATTTTTAATTTTAATATACAAAAATCATTTTATAGGCAATTACAATTATGAAAACTTTATTAATAACAGTCAGCTTGGCATTTATATTTTTCATTTCAATCAATGGACAGAGTAAGAACAATTATTTTATTGCTTCGTGGAATGTTGAAAATCTTTTTGATACCATTGATGACGAAGGAAAAAATGATGGGGAATTCACTCCTGATTCTGGAAAAAAATGGACTAATGAAAGATTAAAAGTGAAGCTAGATAACCTGGCAAAAGTTATTAATTATATGAATAATGGAATCGCTCCAGATATTATGGCTTTTCAAGAAGTAGAACACGAAGCATTAGTTGATTCAATTGTAAAAAGAGTTGTAAAAAGAAAATATCAAATCGTATATGCAGAATCTCAGGATACTCGCGGTATCGATAACGGATTAATATTTGACTCAGATAAATTTTCTCTTGCTTCTTATAAATTGATTAGAATAAATTTGGTTGGAAATCATATAACGAGGTATATTTTAAAAGTACATTTGATCGATAAACTGAATAACGAATTTTATGTTTATGTAAATCACTGGCCTTCGCGTTTAGGAGGACTTGAAAAATCAGAACCGCTAAGAATAAAAGCTGCCGAAACTCTTCTTAATGATATTAACGAAATTTATTGTTACAACAAAAGTCCAAATATTATTTGTCTTGGCGATTTTAATGACGAACCTAATAATATTTCAATTGCAGAAACTCTAAAAGCATTTCCGTACGAATACGGAACAGATAAAATTAAAAATCATCAATTGATAAATCTTTCATACAAAAAGTTTAAAGATGAAGAAGGCACCATTAAATACCGTGGTGATTTTAATTTGATTGATCAATTGATTATTTCAAACTCTTTATTTAGTAAAATTGTGAATACTGATAAATGTTCACTTTATAACATAATCAAGCCTGAATGGTTACTTCAAAAAAAGGGTTCGTACAAAGATGCCGCGATTCCCACTTACGGCGGGAAAAGATATTTCGGTGGTTACAGCGATCATTTACCGATTAGTTTTGAATTCGAATTAAAATAAATCTTCAATAATTTTACTTAAAACATTATTGACTTTTGTAACTTAATTCCATAGAATTGACCAATTAATTTTAGAATAATTAATTAATAATAAAAAAATAACCATCGGAGGTTAAATTTTATGCAAATTACAGATAGTTTAGGATTCATTTCCTTTGTTTTAGCACAAGTTCAAGATCAAGGTGCTCTTTCATATTTACAGACAAAATTTGTTGAGGGTGGGGCATTCATGTGGCCTATTCTTGTTTCTTTAGTTATTGGATTAGGATTTGCTTTTGAAAGACTATGGACGCTTACACGTGCAAGCATGAATACTAGAAAATTTATTGTGAATGTAAAAGATGCTTTGAATAAAGGTGGTGTAGACGAAGCTATTAAATTATGCCAAAATACAAGAGGTTCAATTGCTTCTGTTTTTCATGCTGGTTTATTAAGAGCTAATGAAGGTGTTGAAGCTGCTGAAAAAGCTATTATGGCTTATGGCGCAATAGAAATGGGTTTCCTTGAAAGAGGATTAATTTGGATTTCAACATTCATTACTATTGCCCCAATGCTTGGATTTACCGGAACAGTTCAGGGTATGATTGAAGCTTTCGATGCTATTAAAGAAGCTGCCCAAATTTCACCTGCTGTTGTTGCCGGAGGTATTTCTGTTGCACTTTTAACTACATTATTTGGTCTTATCGTTGCAATGATTCTTCAGGTTTTCTATAATTATTTCATTTCAAGAATTGATAGATTAGTTGCTGATATGGAAGAAAGCTCAATCGAATTGATTGATGCTCTTTATGATATGAAAAAATAATTATTGATAACTAATTTAAGAAGAATAAAATGGTACAGATTAAAAAAAGAAAATTAAAAGAAGCTGAAATTCCTACTTCTTCAATGGCTGACATAGCATTTCTTATGCTGCTTTTCTTTTTGGTTGCTACTGTTATTGATGTTGATACAGGTATTGGTTTAGTTCTTCCTGAATATACTGAACAGACAGAATTCGTTCCTTTGTCAAAAGATCGTTTGTCGTCATTATTGATTAATGAAAATGGTGATGTTTTACTTGATAAAGAATTAATTGCTATTCCACAAATCAGTAAAACTTTGACTAAACGAATTGAGCAAAAGATACTTGAGCCCAA
>PFVB01000056.1:6740-10242 GCA_002790395.1 Ignavibacteriales bacterium CG_4_9_14_3_um_filter_34_10
CTCAGCAGACATACAGTAAAAAGATGGTAGATTTGAATAAAGAAGAAGAAAATGATTTAAAGGAAAAAATACCCGTAATCATTTCTCTTGCTGAACCTGAAAAAGTAAAATAATTAGCAGGAATTAAAATGAAATTTGAAAAAAAGAGAGCATCAACCAAACAGGAAATTCCAACCGCTTCTATGCCGGACATTGTTTTCATGTTGCTTTTGTTTTTTATGGTTGCAACCACTTTGCGTGAGGTTGATGTATTAGTTCAGTTTAGATTGCCTGAAGCTAAAGCAATTGAAAAAATTGAAAATAAACGTTTGATTTCTTATATCTGGATTGGAAAAGACGGTAAAATTCAATTGAATGACAATATTGTTGTTTTAGAGCAGATTCAAGATTTGATGTATAAAAAGCGTGTTGAACTTCCAAACGTTATTGTTTCTTTGAGAATTGATAAAAGTTCTGATATGGGAATTGTAACAGATATTCAACAATCATTGAGAAAAGCAGACGCAAGAAGAATTAATTATTCTGCGATGTTAAAACATTAGTCGTTTTTTTGATTTATAATAGGCAGGTAATTTTAGCCTGCCTTTTTTTTTGAGGTGAATATGAGTTTAAAAGAAAGAATTAATGAAGACTTAAAATTGGCAATGAAATCGGGTGATAAATTAAGGCTTGAAACTATTCGTTCGATACGTGCACTGATTTTGGAATATGATAAGAGTGGCGCAACAACAGAAATGACGCCGGATATGGAAATATCGCTTGTAAATTCAGCAGCAAAAAAAAGAAAAGATTCGATTGAACAATACACTAAAGCGGGAAGACTTGATTTGGCTGCGAAGGAAGAATCTGAATTAAAAATATTGAATGAATATTTACCAAAGCCGTTATCTCTCGAAGAACTTAAACTCGCTATTAAAAATCTTGCAATAGAAATAGGTGCAAACGGCAAGCAAGATTTTTCAAAATTAATGCCCTTAGCAGCAAAAACGTTTAAGGGAAAAGCTGATGGGAAGATAATTAAAGAGGTTGTTGAGATTATTCTGAGTTAATAATGAATTATATAGATTATATTATTCTTGGATTGATTCTTCTCGGTTTCTTTCTCGGTTTTAAGGATGGTTTGATTCGTAAATTGATTGGGCTTGTAGGACTGGTTTTAGGACTTTTTATTTCGTATAAATATAATATTTTACTCGGGAATGTAATAGCTCCGATTTTTAATAACGAGCAATATCTTGCAGAAATCATTGCTGCATTTCTAATTTTCTTTGCAATTGTCGTTGTAGCGTCAATATTAAAAAGAATCGTTCATCCACATGATAAAGTAAATAATTTCATCAATCAATCTCTTGGTGGAATTATTGGTATAGTCCAAATTTATTTCTTCACTAGTATACTTTTACTCCTGTTAAATGTGTTTAGCTTTCCCAAAAAAGATATAAAGCAGAAATCGTTATTATACAATTACACATATAATTTTGTACCGCAATCACTTAGATTTATTTTAGGCAGCGAATTTAAAACAAATAATATGATTCGCGATTTTGTTGAAAGCAAAGAAGATACATTAACAACCGGAAGTAATTAATTTGTCTGTAAGTAATAAAACAATTGACAAGTTAGAATTCTCCAAAATCCTTGAGTTTATTGCTGTTTATGCTCATACTGAATTAGGAAAGTCTGAAATCCTCGCAACTAAACCATTTGATAAAATTGAAGAAGCAGTTAAATCTGGTAACTTAATTACAGAAGCAAAAAATTTAGTTATCGACAATTATTTCCCTCCATTAGTTTATTTGCCTGATCTGCATTTGGATATCTCGAAAACCGGAATTGAGGGAATACTGATCCCAACAAAAAGCATTCTTGGAATATTAACTCTTTCTGAAGTATCAAGAAATCTTTACCAATATTTAAAGAATAACGCAGAGAATTCACAACTGTTCAATGTTTTTGCCCATGGATTATTTGTCGATAAAAATTTTGAAGTAAATATTAAAAATATATTAACTGAGGATGGTGAAGTTCGGGATTCTGCCAGCAAAGAACTTCGGGTGATTAGAGAGTCAATCATTGAAAAACAAGAAAATTTAAGAAAACTTGTAGGTAAAATCTTAAAGAAATTAAGTGACTCTTCATTAGTTCAAGAGGAATATACAACACAGCGCGAGGGAAGAGTTGTAATACCAATCAAAGCCGAGCATAAAAGACACGTGAGAGGATTTATTCACTCAGAATCTTCAACCGGGCAAACAGTTTACATTGAACCGGAAGAAACTCTTGAATTGAACAATGAGATTATGTCTTTGGTTTTTGCTGAGAAAAGGGAAATTGAAAGAATACTGAAGCAGCTTTGTGATTATATTGGTAATCATAGAGAAAGTTTGCAAAAATCGCTTACTATAATTTCCAATCTGGATGCAGTTTTTGCAAAAGCGCAATATTCAATAGAAATACTTGGATGTTTTCCCGATTTTAAGGCACACAAAGGATTTCAAATAATTAACGGTAAACATCCATTTTTATTGAAGAAATTGGGAATGAATAAAACTATTCCTATGAACCTGAATATAAAAAATGATAAAATTATTGTTATTACCGGACCAAATGCCGGCGGTAAAACTGTAGTATTAAAAACAATTGGATTGCTTACTTTGATGTTCAAATCAGGATTGCATATTCCGGTGGATGCCGATTCTAATTTCCTTTGGTTTGAAAATATTTTAATTGATATTGGTGACCAACAATCACTTGAAGATGATTTAAGTACATTCAGTTCTCATTTGTTTAATCTAAAAAATATTCTTGATGTTGCTGATTCGTCTTCCTTAGTTTTATTGGATGAACTCGGAACGGGCACTGACCCAATCGAAGGAAGTGCTATTTCAACCGGAGTATTGTTTGAATTAAAAAAAAGGAACTGCACTGTTCTTTCCACTACTCATCATAGCAACCTGAAAATATTAGCGGGTACAACATCCGGTTTCCAAAATTCCTCCATGCTCTTTGATACAGAAATATTTATGCCTACTTATATTTTCACTCAAGGTTTGCCTGGTGCAAGTTATGCTTTCGAAATTGCTAAACGGATTGGATTAAACGGTGAATTATTAGAAGCATCGAAAGATTATCTGGAGACAGGGAAGACAAAACTTGAGGAAATTCTTTTTTCATTAGAAGAAAAATCAAACGACTTAAAGGAAAAATTAAATAAGTACGAAATTGAAAATTCAAGACTTTCAGGATTAACAACTTTATATTCAAAGAAAATATCCTCTCTCGAAAAAGATAAGAAAGAAATTATAAAACATGCAAAAGATGAGGCGTCTTTATTATTAAAAGAGGTTAATAAAAAGATTGAAAATGCTGTAAAAAATATTCGCGAAGCAAATGCTGACAGAATAGTCGTAAAATCAGAACGTGAGCAACTGGAAAAATTAAAACAAAACATATTCAATAAAATTGGGAATGCCGATAATTCGGAAGAAAAAACTCGGGAATT
>PFVB01000056.1:10283-10887 GCA_002790395.1 Ignavibacteriales bacterium CG_4_9_14_3_um_filter_34_10
AGAGAAATAATAAATCTGAAGATACAAGTGTTTACAATTTTAACTCACAGAGTATGATTGGGCTTCGTCTCGATATTCGGGGAGAGAAACCTGAAGAGGCTGAATTTGAAGTAATAAAATACTTGGATGATGCTTACTCTCAGAATTTAAACGTAGTTGAAATCCTTCACGGAAAGGGCAACGGAGTTCTTAAAAAAATGGTGTATGAGGTTCTAAAAAAACATGATTTTGTTAGTAATTATTATTTTGCAAAAGTTGAATATGGCGGAGAAGGAATTACTATTGTGGAATTCAGGCAGGAATAAAATTAAAAAATGAATTATTTTGTTTTTTATTCATTTTAATTATATTAACTCAGTCATTTCAATCAAATAAGGAGGTACTCCATTGAAAAAAGCTACAAAACTTATTATTCTTTTTCTATTTGCTGGGAAGCTTATTGCTGGTGGTTTTCAGATAAATGAGCATGGTGCTCGCGCTATGGGAATGGCAGGGGCATTCACAGCAATAGCAAATGATCCAACAGCTTTATTCTATAATCCTGCTGGATTGGCATACGTAAGCGGCACACGGTTTTATGGCGGTGCTACTTTAATAAAACCAA
>PFVB01000056.1:10897-29558 GCA_002790395.1 Ignavibacteriales bacterium CG_4_9_14_3_um_filter_34_10
TAGAGGTCCTTCACCTTCCGTTGACGAATGGAAAATGAAAGATCTGCTTTTTAATCCTATCAATATTTATGTCACACACCAACTTATGGATAATCTTACACTTGGAATCGGATTAAACAATCCTTATGGATTAGGCACTGAGTGGGATGAAAACTGGGTGGGAAAATATATGGCGATCAAAACTGAAATCAGATCATTTTTCTTTTATGCTTCAGTTGGTTATAAAATCAGCGATGAATTATCAATAGGTGCTGGACCTGTTTATGCAATAGGTGATGTAACAATTAACAGAAAAAATTCTCTTTCTCCGTTTGATGCCGATGCTCGAATCAATCTTGCTGGTGATGCTAATGCAGTTGGATTTACTGCAGGATTATTATTTAAACCAGTGGAGGAATTTTCTGTTGGTTTAGGTTACAGAAGTGAAGTAAATTTCGACTTTTCTGGCAAAGCTGATGTTACCGCACCTTCACAGTTGTTGCCTTTGCTACCGCAGGGAAATATTAAAGCACCGTTAACTACTCCGCAAAATATTACTTTGGGTTTAGCTTATATGCCAAGTAAAGAATTAACGCTTTCTTCTGATTTTCAATACATTGGCTGGAGCAGTTATGATAAATTAGAAGTTACTTTCTCCGATGTTAAAGATGCAAATGGTGATCCTTATGTTTCCACTTCTATCAGAGATTATAAAAACGCATTGATCGCCAGAGTTGGATTTGAATACAAATTATCCGATCCATTTACTTTACGCGGAGGATTATTATATGATGTTAATCCGGTAAAAGATGAAAGACTTGATCCAACGTTACCTGATGCAAACCGATTGGGATTGAATATTGGTTTTGGATATCAGATAACAGAAAATATTGGAGTTGATGTTGCTTATTTATTCCTCAGATTCAATGAAAGAAAAATCGATAATTCAATGGTAAGTTACAGCTCCGGTTCAGCCTATTTTAATGGAGTTTATAATTCAACAGCACATTTGCTAGGTATTGATTTATCTTATAATTTTTAATTGAAAGGAGAGAATAATTATGAAAACATTAAATAAAATTTTAGCTTCATTTTTATTGTGCGGTGTATTGATTTTTACTGCATGTGAAGACAGAAGTGATTTAACTGCTCCAGGAAAACCAAATTCCGGAAGTGCAGATTTTACAACAATGGTATCAATAGGAAATAGTCTTACTGCAGCTTTCGCAAACAATGCACTTTATGAAAGCAGTCAGGAATATGGATATACAAATTTAATAGCCAAACAAGTTGGGGCTAATTTTGTTCAGCCTTTGATTACAGATCCGGGTATTGCAGGCAGACTTGAGATTTCTCAGGTAATTCTCGGAAGCAGCGGAATTGAAAATGTTGTGATTGCTCCAAATGCAAATATAGGTTCTCCGATAAATTCAACATATGCAGCTCCATACAACAATCTTGGTATTCCCGGTGCTATTTTATATGATTTGGTTGATGAAACAGATTTTGCCGCTAAAAGTTTAGCGAGAAAAAATCCATTTTTCCAGGTTGTATTACGTGATACGGTTTTTGGTAAAAGCGTTGTAAAACAGGCATTAAAATTAAATCCTACTTTTGTCACATTATGGATTGGCAATAATGATGTTCTTGGATATGCTACTTCAGGTGGAACAAGAGGTACAGATTTAACCGGAACAAAGCCAACTGATGGAGCTACTTTTGCATTTTTGTATAATCAGGTAGCAACAGCATTAAATGATCCGACAGGAAAAAGAAAAGTTGTAACTGCTACAATTCCAAATGTTACAGCAATACCCTTTTTTACTACTGTAGGTCCTAAAGTAGGTTATGCTATTTCACAGGCTCAGGCAGCAAACCCGGCAATACTTGGATTATTTTATCAAAAAACTGGTGAAACAATTGCATCTGGTTTAGCAACAACATCAGATTTACTTACAAACAAAGTATTGCTGACTTTAACAGGCAGCAGTTATGCATCGTTGATTGGACAGGCTACTGATAAATTTTATACAGATAACGGTATTCCTATTCCGGCTGGAATCGATGTTACAAAACCATTTGGTTTACATCCGCAGAATCCTTGGCCAAATGCTTTCATTCTTGATTTGGATGAGCAGGCAAATGTTTCTGCTGCTGTTTCTTCTTTTAATTCGACAATTCAATCAGTGGCAACTGCTAATGGTTGGGGAGTAGTTGATATTAACAAAATATTTCAGGCAATTAAGGATAAAGAAGCTACTACGGGACCGACTTATTATGATGGTGTTCCTTTCTCAACAACATTTTTATCTGGAAACTTATTCAGTTTAGATGGTGTACATCCTACAAGCCAGGGTTATGCTGTTGTTGCAAATGAATTTATCAAAGTAATCAATACCAAATTTGGCGGTAAATTACCATTGATAAATGTTTCAACAATTCCAGGAAGTATAAAATTGTCTAAGGAAAAATTTAATAAAAAGTATAACATTAAAATTTCACCAAACGCTTTAAGTACAGTATCATATTTTTAATTAGTTTTGTGGTGTCTCAAAAGATAATTTTTGAGACACCATTTTTTACAATTACTCAGAGATTCATATGAAAAAGTATTACTTATTGATTTTATTGATTTCTTTATTAAGCGCTTGTTCCTCAACCGAACAAACAACAAACAGTTCTGCTGTGAAAGAATCATATGTTTTTGATGATACAGCAAGTGAGATTAAAGAGATTCCTCTGGAAAACAAATCAGAAAACGTTATAGAAACCCCCAAAACAGTTACTTCAAAATTCATTGTTCAAATTGCGGCGTTTTCTACTGAAGAACGTGCGGATCAGTTTATATTTGAAAACAAAAGCAAACTCAACATGAATCTTATCAAAAAGTATAGTGAGAAAGTGAAATTATTTGTCGTACAATTACATCCTTTTTCCACACGGGAAGAAGCAGAAAATGTCAGAAATTCACTTTGGGAAATTGAATCCTTTAAAGATGCTTTTATAACTCAATAATTCTTCTTACTCGTCCAATCTAAAATTATGTGATTTTATTTTAGAATTACTATATTCGATTATCAATTAATAAAAATTTGTGAGGGTCAAATGGCTTTTTCATTAAACAAAGTTATGCTTATTGGTAATCTTGGGCAGGATGCAGAGACAAGATTTACCGCAAGTAACTTATCAGTCACTTCATTTTCTGTTGCTACTACTTATGGTTATAAAGGTAAAGATGGAAATTATGTCAATGAAACAACTTGGCATAATGTTGTTGCCTTTGGATTATCCGATTATTATAAGGACGTATTAAAAAAAGGCAAAAAGGTTTATGTTGAAGGAAGATTATCAAAACGCGATTATACTGATAAAGAGGGTGTTAAAAAGTATGTAACAGAAGTCGTGGCTGATAAATTCAGTGGAATTATCCCGTTAGATTCAAAGGGAGAAGGGAATTCCATCAACGAAACAGAATCTTCGAATATATCTGATTCGGATGTTTCGGGAGACACAAAAAGTGATGATCTCCCATTTTAATTTTTGAACAAACTCAGGTGATATATTTTGGAAATTGAATGGCTTCACTCTTTTTTGATTCTTTTTTTATGCTTGTTATTATCAGGATTGTTTTCCGGCTCTGAAGTTGCCCTTTTTTCTTTAGATAAAAAAAAGCTCATCAGTTCAAATAAGAATAAAAGTTTATTGATAGACTATATTCTTCAACTAATGGAAACTCCCAAAAGATTACTGGTGACTATTTTAATAGGCAATACAATTGTGAATGTCGCCGCAGCAATTATCTCGGTCAATATTGCATTACAATTAGCCCCTATTATTGGTATTTCAAAAAGCACGGCTATTCTTATCCAAATACTAATTACAACAATCCTGATTTTAATATTCAGCGAAGTGACACCAAAAATAATTGCTTCAAAGAACCCAATTGATTTTGCAAAATACACAGTTATTCCAATCTATTGGATCAGTGTTATAATTTATCCCGTTTCAAAAATTATAACCGACTTATTGAAATTGTTTTCTTCGAAAATTAATTTTTCAAAATCTAAGTCGGCAATAATGTACAATGAATTATCCAACCTTGCAGAAATTGGAGCTGAAAAAGGAACGCTGGAAGAGGGCGAGCATGAAATCATTAATGGCTTAGTAAATTTCAGGACTGTTTTAGCCCGTGAATCAATGACACCAAGAGTTGATATTGTTGCTATACCGTCTGATGCAGATTACTCGCAAGTTTTGAAAATTATAACTGAAGCTGGTTATAGTCGATATCCTTTATTCCAAGAAAATCTTGATGATATAATTGGAATAATTTATGCAAAAGATCTGCTTCCTTTCCTTTCTGATGATAATCTTCAAAAAACTTTATCGTTAAAAAATCTGGCAAGGAAAGCTTTGTTTATTCCGGAAACTAAAAAGATTAATGAACTTTTGCATTTATTTCAAGAATCAAAACTTCATATTGGAATTGTTGTTGATGAATATGGCGGTACTTCAGGATTAATCTCACTTGAAGATGTACTTGAAGAGATTGTCGGCGAAATCAGAGATGAATATGATCAGGAAGAGAATGAATTAATAAAAATCGATGATCACAAATATGTGGTACTCGGGAAAATGAAGATTGATGAACTGAACGAATTATTCGAAGCAGACTTTTCATCTGAAAATGATGAGTACGATACAGTAGGCGGATTTATTTTTTCTCACAGTGGAAATATTCCAAAAGATGGTTATTCATTTGTCAAAAATGGGTGTAAGTTTATCGTAAAAGATGTAATCAACAAAAGAATTAATAAAGTTTTAGTGGAAAAATTAGAAAATGATAGTGCTGAAGAATCTGGGAAAAAACAATGAAAGATCGGCGAAAGACAAATATTAAAGTTGGATTTACATTCCTTCTTTCTATCGTAATATTGATTTGGATAATCAGTTGGGCAAAAAATTTTTCGCTTACTGATAACGACCAATTAGTGGTAGTAAGTTTTAATTCTGTTTCGGGACTCAGTACTAACGACATTGTTACAGTTAATGGTGTAAAAAAAGGGTATGTTGAAAATATTTCTCTTAATGCTAATATCTCTTATGTCAAAATCAAATTAGAAAACGATGTTCTATTAACTAAAGGGACAAAGTATTATATAATGATGCTTGATTTGATGGGCGGGAAAAAAATTGAGATTATTCCCGGTAGTTCAAATATTCCGATTGATGTGAAGGAAGTACAAGTCGGTGAATTTTCAGGCGACGTTGCCACCGCTATGGCATTTGTCGGGAATTTGCAGCAGACAGTTAATATGCTTCTGGAAAAATTAAATCTAACTCTTGATAATTTGAATAACTCAGTATTGAACAAACACTTCACTGACAGAGCTGATAATCTTTTGTCAGATGCAAATTCGCTTATCCGAAATCTGAATGTTGTTTTGAAAGAAAATGAAAAGAGCATTAAAGAATTAATTTCGGTTACTAATTCCACAATGAATACTACTAATCATATTTTGAGTGACAATAAAAGTAATATTGATTCACTTTTGACCAATATTAATGTCACTGTAAAAAAATCAAACAGTTTAATTTCGAATTTGGACTCGCTTGCTGAAGAAACAATCCAGGGAAAGAATAATGCTGGTAAATTACTTTATGATGAAAACTTATTGAATGATTTAAAGGAGACAATTAAATCAGTGAAGGAGCTTACAAATATTCTAGTTGAACAAATGAAAAAGAAAGGGATTAAAGTTGATGCGTATATTTTTTAAGCTGTTTTTCTTTTTATCAGTTTTAGTTTCTGTTTCATTTTCTGCCTCAAAAGATCCGGTCCGAGCAAAAAATGGAATGGTTGTTTCGGCTGATAAATATGCTTCAGAAGTCGGAGTTCAAATATTAAAACAGGGTGGAAATGCGATTGACGCTGCGGTAGCAGTTGGGTTTGCATTGGCGGTTACATTCCCCGGTGCAGGAAATATTGGCGGCGGCGGTTTCATGGTAATACATAATAGTGACGGGACAAATACTACGATTGATTATAGAGAAAAAGCTCCTTCAAAAGCATATAGAAATATGTTTCTTGATCAGAATGGAAATTTTGATATTAATCTAAGCACTGAAGGTTGGACTTCAAGCGGAGTGCCGGGTAGTGTCGCCGGGTTGATTTACGCACTGGAAAAGTACGGTACGATGCCGATTGAGAAAGTAATTCAGCCAGCAATTGATCTTGCTGAAAAAGGATTTCCAATTGAATATCATTTCGCATCAACATTGAATTATTTTCATGATGAATTTTCAAAAATACCATCAACGAAAAAGATATTCACAAAAGAAAATGGAGAGTATCAAGAATGTGAAATCTTCACTCAAAAAGATTTAGCTGAAACGCTAAAACTTATTCGCAACAATGGAAAAGATGGATTCTACAAAGGCAAAATTGCAAAATTAATTTCTCAGCAATCATTAAATTCAGGTGGATTGATTTCAGAAGCGGATTTGGAAAATTATCAGCCAAAGGAAAGAAAACCTGTTAATGGAACTTACAAAGGTTATGATGTTATTTCAATGGGACCTTCTTCTTCCGGCGGTGTGGTGTTGATTGAAGCATTAAATATTTTGGAAAATTTTGATTTTAAGAAAAACGAGTGGGGAAGTAGTAAATATATT
This sequence comes from Ignavibacteriales bacterium CG_4_9_14_3_um_filter_34_10, assembly GCA_002790395.1. GTDB lineage: Bacteria > Bacteroidota > Ignavibacteria > Ignavibacteriales > Melioribacteraceae > UM-FILTER-34-10. The sequence continues at coordinate 17,552 of PFVB01000056.1, forward strand.
CATACTGTTTCTGAAGCCTTAAAATATGTGTATGCAGATCGTGCTGAATTTTTAGGAGATGAAGATTTTTATTCTGTTCCAAAGAAATGGTTGACTTCAAAGGATTATGCAAAAGAAATATTCGGAAAAATTTCTGATATTTCCATACCATCTTCGGAAATAAAACATGGAATCAATATCAAGGAATCAGACCAGACGACACATTACTCAATTGTTGATAAATATGGAAACGCCGTAAGTACAACTACAACAATTAATTCATGGTTTGGGAATAAAATTGTTGTTGATGGAGCAGGTTTTTTTATGAATAATGAAATGGATGATTTTTCTTCAAAACCCGGTTCGCCGAATCAATTCGGATTGCTTGGCGGAGAAGCGAATTCAATTCAGCCAAATAAACGAATGCTCAGCGCAATGACTCCGACTATTTTGTTAAAAGACGGAAAACCTTTTCTTGTTATTGGTTCACCGGGAGGTTCAACAATTATAACAACTGTTCTTCAGATTATTTTGAATGTAGTTGATTTTAATATGGATATTCAACAGGCTATTGATTCACCACGTTTTCATCATCAATGGTTTCCTGACCAAATCGATTATGAAAAATTTGGTTTTTCTGCTGATGTAATAGAAAATCTTAAAACAAGAAAACAAAACATCGGAAATGTGAGATCACTTGGCAGAGCCGAAGGAATTATTGTTGATCAGACAAAGAATTTAATATTTGGTGCCACAGATTCACGAGCAAACGGAATGGCATTGGGATATTAATATGGTTCTTGGAATTGGTATTGATATAATTGAAATTTCCAGAATTAAAAGCAGCATTGAAAAATTCGGTGATGCGTTTCTGAATAAAGTTTTTACTGATACTGAAATTAAATATTGTAAAGATAAACCGAATCAGTATCAGCATTATGCAGCAAGGTTTGCAGGGAAAGAAGCAATTGCAAAAGCTCTTTCATCAATTGCACCCAATGGGTTTAATTGGAAAGATATTGAAATATATAATAAAACAAACGGGCAGCCGGAAGTGAAACTTTTTGGTGAACTTTCTAAGTTTTTAATTGAGGATAAAGTTTTGAAACTTACAATGAGTCATTCAGACAATTATGTTTCATGCTTTGCAATTATTTATAGAAAATTTGAAGAAAGGTAATTTTGAAGGATAGAGTTATTGTTGCAATGTCGGGAGGAGTTGATTCTTCGGTTGCTGCAGCATTATTAGTTGATCAAGGATTTGATGTAATTGGCATCACAATGAAAACATGGGGCTTTATGGAAGTCGGCGGTGCTCCGAAACACGAATCAGGGTGCTGCTCACTTGATGCAATATTTGATGCAAAAAGTGTGGCGTACAAATTAGGTATTCCTCATTACACTGTCGATTTTACAAAAGCATTTGAAAATTCTGTAATTGAAAATTTTGTGGATGAATACTTAAATGGAAGAACTCCAAATCCTTGTGTCGTTTGCAATCGGAAAATTAAGTGGGAAGAATTAATAAGTAAGGCTGACTCGCTTGATGCAAAATATATTGCCACAGGTCATTATGCAAAAATTGAATATAATTCAAGTACGAATCGATATTGCTTAAAAAATTCTGCCGATGCATTAAAAGATCAAACTTATGCGCTTTGGGGAGTAAGACAAGAACATCTTTCAAGAACATTACTCCCACTTGGCAATTTCACAAAAGTAGAAATCAGGCAATTAGCTGAAAAATACGAACTGCGGACTGCAAAAAAGCCTGATTCGCAGGAAATTTGTTTTGTTGCTGATGATAATTACGAAAGATTTTTAAGAGAGCGGATTCCCGAGACAATTAATTCAGTGAAAAAAGGGAAATTTATTTTTAACAATAAAGAAGTAGGTGAACATAAAGGAATTCCTTTTTATACTATTGGACAAAGGCGAGGTTTAGGTATTTCATTTGGTAAACCTTTGTATGTAAAAAAAATCAATAAAGATAATAACACTATCATTCTTGATGAGAAGGAGAACATTTTAGAAAATAAAGTCTCAGCCAAAGATATTAACTTTGTAAGTTTGCATGAATTGAAAGTTGGGCAGGCAGTATTCGCAAAAATCAGATATTCTGATAAAGCTACGTTAGCACACGTTTTGAAGTCGGATAAACATTCTTTCGAAATTGAATTTACCGAACCGAAGAACGCTGTTACTCCCGGACAATCAGTTGTTTTATACGATGAAATGGGCTATGTTTTAGCCGGTGGTATTATTGAGTAGCAGCATCTCTGCTTTTGTTCATTTCTGATTATTTCAGTAATATTGCGGTAATTAATTTAAGCGGGTGAAGTTTTCGAAAAAATTAAAAATACAAATGGTTTCATTAATGCAAAAGTACTGCTCTTAAACAAGAGCTACGAACCAATATCTATTTGTACAATTAAAAAGGCAATTACACTCACATTTCTAAACAAGGCGGAAATTGTTTCTGTAAACAATAATAAATATATTCATTCGTCCAGATTATCAATGCCGCTTCCATCAGTTATCAAATTAAATCATTATGTGAAACGTCCTTATCGAGAGGTTATGTTGGCTCGAAAAAATATTTTGCGGAGAGATAAACATATCTGTGCATATTGCGGAAGAGGCGATTTGCCACTTACAATTGATCATATTATGCCAAAATCACAGGGCGGCGAAGATACCTGGGAAAATTTGATAACCGCATGTCTTCCGTGCAACAATAAAAAAGGCAATCAAACTCCTGCACAAGCTGATATGAAACTTCGATTTAAACCATTCAAACCAAGTTATGTTATTTTTCTTGTAAATACATTGAATAGAATCGATGAAAATTGGAAAACATTTCTGTTTCAAAGTTGATTTCTAAATAAACAAACCTATATTTTCATTATCTTTACAATCATTTTTTAACAAATTTTGATGGTGATGAAAAAACGAATTTTAAGCGGTATGAGACCTACCGGAAAACTTCACATAGGTCATTATGTTGGTGCTTTAGAAAATTGGGTGAAATTACAAGAAGAATATGAAAGTTATCATTTAATTGCTGATTATCATGTTTTAACCACCAATTTATCGACTGATGAAATTTACAATAATTCAATTGAAATGGTTATCGATTGGCTGGCTTCCGGACTTGATCATCTAAAAAGCCCAATATTCAGACAATCGCAGATAAAAGAACATGCAGAATTATTTTTGATTTATTCAATGTTAATTACAACTGCCAGACTCGAGAGAAATCCGACTGTAAAAGAACAAGTTCGGGATTTAAATATAGAAAATGTAATATACGGGCATCTTGGTTATCCGGTTTTGCAGGCTGCTGATATTTTGCTTTATAAAGGAGAAGTAGTCCCTGTAGGTGAAGATCAAGTTCCTCATGTCGAGATTACAAGAGAAATAGCACGCAAGTTTAATTTGCAGTACGGAAAAGTTTTCCCTGAACCGGAACCAAAGTTGACGATATTTTCACGTCTTTCCGGTCTTGATGGCAATGCAAAAATGAGTAAATCTTTGAACAATACAATTTTGTTGTCCGATAATTCTGCTGAAGTTTCAAACAAATTAAGGAAAGCAGTAACTGATCCGCAAAAGGTTCGACGAAATGATCCCGGCAGACCGGATGTATGTCTTGTATTTACATATCATAAAAAATTCAATCCTGAGGAAATTAACGAAATTGAAACAGGGTGCAGATCCGGTAATTTGGGATGTGTCGATTGTAAAATGAAATGCTCAGCTAAAATCAATTCGTTCTTGTCTCCTATTTTAGAGAAAAGAAAATATTATGAAAATAACATTCAGGAAGTAAAAGAGATTTTAAACGCCGGAGAAATTAAGGCAAAAAAAGTTGCTAAAGAAACAATGGAAGAAGTTCACGAGGCAATGAAATTAGGCTGAAATGTATAAAATCAGATTAAATAATTTTGAAGGTCCGCTAGACTTACTTTTGTTCTTTATTAAAAGAGATGAATTGGACATATATGATATTCCGATATCATATATCACGAATGAATTCATGAAATATCTTCAGTTACTTGAGCAGTTGGATTTGGATACAGTTGGTGAATTTATTTTGATGGCTTCAACGCTGATGCAAATAAAAGTTAAAATGCTGCTTCCAAAGGAGATTAATGAAAAAGGCGAGGAGATTGATCCCCGTGCGGATTTAGTGGCTGCTTTGCTTGAGTATAAGCGATATAAAGAAATGGCTGAGGAATTATCAATCAATGAATCCAATGCAAGGAAATTATCATTCAGAAGCAATTTTGAACTCGACAGTAAAGAGAATATACCTGAATTAGGCGTATTATTAAAAAATATAACTATTTACGACTTGATGAAAGCCTTTAAAAATGCTGTTGAATCTGTTCCTAAAAAAGTTTTTCATAAAGTTGAATTATTTAGTGTAAATATTGAAGATCAGATCAATTATATTCAAAATCTTTTAATCGCAAAGAATGAAATTAATTTCATTGAACTTGTAAAAGGAATGAAACATAAACTTAGAATTATAGTAACATTTATTGCAATGTTGGAACTTATTAAAGCAAATAAAATCGGACTTAAAGAATCACCGAATTTTAACGATTTTATAATTTACGGAATTCAGAATGGATAATTTATATGTATCAATCATAGAGGCATTAATATTTGCCGCAGACGATCCTTTACCTTCATCAGAAATTCTTAAAGCTATTAAAGATATTGACGGTGATGAAATTGATATTAATAATGGCGATATTGAAAGGACTGTTGATTCCTTAAATGAAAAATATTCTGCAAATGGAAATGCTTTTAATATTTTAAGAATTGCAGATGGATTTGTTTTTGCAACAAAACCTGATCATGCGAAGTATGTGGGCTATCTTTCTTTGGCAAAGAGTAAAAGAAGATTAAGTTCGGCTGCATTAGAAACTCTCTCAATTATTGCTTACAAACAGCCAATTACAAAACCTGATCTTGAACAAATCCGAGGTGTAAATTCGGATTATACATTAAATACTCTTTTAGAAAAAAATTTAATTACAATCAAAGGACGGGCTGAAACTGTCGGTCGCCCATTGCTTTACGGAACTACAGAAGAGTTTCTAAAATATTTTGGCCTGAATAATTTGACTGATTTGCCAAAACCTCGGGAAATAGAAGAAATCATGAAGGATGAAGATTTTCTCGAACAAAGAAGAAAAATTATGATGAATGAAATCGAAGAAGTAATAGAAAATGAAATTAATTCTTCTGCAGAATCTGAAATGACTAATGAGAATAATAACATAGAAACTCAGGAAACAAATGAGACTGAATAAGTTTATAGCAGAAAGTGGATTTGCCTCACGCCGAAAAGCGGATGAATTTATTTCGCAGGGCAGAGTAACTGTAAATAACGAAATAGTAATGAATCTTGGTGTTGTAATAGATCCCGATAAAGATATTGTAAAAATTGATGGAAGTAAAATCAAAACTGAAATCAAAGCATATTTTTTACTCAACAAACCTTCTGGAATTGTATCGACAACAAACGATGAAAAGGGCAGAGTAGCAGTAACTGATTTAATTAAAACAAAATTCAAAATTTATCCGGTTGGTAGATTAGATTATAATACAACAGGCGTGTTACTTCTTACTAATGATGGTGATTTCACAAATTTAATGCTTCATCCTTCCAATAAAATTGAGCGAGAATATCTGGTTTTGCTTGATAAAGATTTACGCGAAGAGGATAGAATTGTCCTTACAAAGCATGTACAACTTGAAGGTAAAAACAGCAAGTTCAATTCGATTACATATTTAAAGGAAAAAAATTACAGATCAATGAGAGTTGTGACTGTTGAGGGCAGAAACCATTTTGTAAAAAATATGTTTAGTTTATTGGGTTATACTGTTAAGAAATTAAAACGAATCAGATTCGGACCTTTCACGGTTGACAATATCCCCGAAGGAAAATATATGATTTTAAATAGATCAGATATAGAAAAATTTATAAAAAGTATGAATAAAAATAATGGTAGGAGGAATTTTGGAAAATCAAAACAGTCAGAATGATTTAAACGATTTAGTAAAAAGACGATTCGACGAGCTTGAAGAATTAAATAAAAAATCAGTAGAACCTTATGCGTATCAATTCGATGTTGATAACAATTCTCAAAACATAAAGGAAAACTTCGAATCTTTAGAAGGTAAAGATGTAAGTATTGCCGGAAGGATTATGGCAATAAGGCGAATGGGAAAAGCGTCGTTTGCACATCTACAAGATAAAGTAGGAAGAATTCAAATTTATCTTCGCAAAGATGATGTTGGTGATATCTATGATGCTTTCCGGTTGATGGATATTGGCGATATAATTGGAATAAATGGATTTGTGTTTAAAACAAAAACCGGAGAAATTTCTGTCCATGCGAAATCTCTTTCTTTGCTTTCAAAATCAATCAGACCTATTCCAATTGCAAAAGAGATTGTAGACGAGAATGGCAATAAAATTATTTTTGATCAGTTCGCTGATAAAGAATTACGATACCGACAAAGATATGTTGATTTGATAGTTAATTCAGAAGTGAAAGATGTTTTTATAAAAAGATCAAAAATAATAAGCACATTAAGAAAATTTCTTGATGAAAAAGAATTTCTTGAAGTTGAAACCCCTGTTTTGCAGCCGATATATGGTGGTGCCGCTGCCCGTCCATTCATTACTCACCATAATACACTTGACATGGATTTATATATGCGAATCGCTGATGAATTGTACTTAAAGAGATTAATCATTGGCGGTCTTGACAGAGTTTATGAAATTTCGAAAGATTTCAGAAATGAAGGGATTGATAAAACTCATAATCCTGAATTTACTATGCTGGAACTTTATGTGGCTTATAAAGATTACGAATGGATGATGAATTTTGTTGAACAAATGATGGAGAATGTAAGTATTTCCGTTTTTGGAACCACAAAATTTGATGTTGAAAATGTTGAAATTGATTTTAAATCTCCGTGGAATCGAATTTCAATGGTTGATGAAATCAGAAAATATACCGGAATAGATATTTTGAATTGTTCAAAAAATAATTTATTGAACGAGCTGAAAAAGCATGGTGCAGAAGTCGATCCAAACGAAAGCCACGGAAAACTGATTGATGAACTGTTTGAAGCAACAGTTCAAAAGGATATTATTCAACCAACATTTGTGATTGATTATCCAATTGAAATATCGCCTTTAGCCAAGAAACATCGTTCTAAAGCTGGATTGGTTGAACGATTTGAGGGCTTTGTTTTAGGACGAGAAATTTGCAATGCTTTTAGTGAGTTAAATGATCCAATTGACCAGCGTGAAAGATTTGCCAATCAAAGCAAAATGAGAGAAGAAGGCGATGAAGAAGCTCATCAGATTGATGAAGATTTTCTTAAAGCAATGGAATATGGAATGCCTCCAACTGCAGGTTTGGGAATTGGAATTGATAGAATTGTAATGTTATTAACTGGTCAGCCGACTATCCGTGATGTGATTCTATTTCCACAAATGAGAGCTGAAAAATAGTTTCATGAGATTGTTTGCGTATATCTATTCCATTTTTTTCCTTAATATAATTTATGGACAGGATTACCAAATTGGAGATAGTTTGGCAAATTGTATTCCTTTATCTTTGATCACAACAAATATTCAGCTTGATTCTTCAGTGATATTATCTAATCCTGTTATGCCTGAATCTAGTGACATTAATTACAAACGTTTAGCGTTTTCTGCAACGGTTGCTGCTGGAATGGGATCAGTGGTCCATATTTATCAAAAAAATGCATGGTGGGCAAATCAAGCCACTAAGTTTCATATTGTAAACGATTGGGATTATGCATTGTGGATTGATAAAGCTGGTCATTTTACGGCAACACACTTTTATGCTCATTTAGTTTCAGGTGTTTATGATGCTGCTAATTTTTCTGCGGAAAAATCAGCTTTATTTTCAGCCATTACTGCATTGTCTTGGGAGTTGTTTATTGAGATAGAAGATGGCTTTGGTCCAGATTGGGGATTTAGTCCGGGAGATGCAATTTCGGATGCACTTGGTGCAACTTTTTATATTGGGCAATATTACTATCCTTTTCTAAAAAATTTTCAGCCAAAGATAAGTTACTATCCTTCAAAAAAATTTCTAGATGGTAAACACAAAGGCGGAATTATTATTGATGATTACGAAGGACAAAAGTATTGGATGAGTATTAGAATGAAGGAAATCTTGCCTAAAAGTGTTTCCGATTATTGGCCGGAATTATTAATGTTATCGGCAGGTATGGGCGTCAATCATCTTGATGGTGCCGGTGGAGGAGTAAGAGAATTTTATTTAGGACTTGATTTAGACTTTGAGCAAATCCCTTTATATGGAAGTTTTTGGCAATTTGTGAAAAACACTTTCAATTATCTTCATTTCCCGATGCCCGGAATCAGAATTACTCCAAAAGCAACATTTTTCGCATTTATTTTTTAATGGAAATCAATTGAAATATAGCATAATTATTCCGACACTGAACGAAGAAAATCTAATTGAAAATTTACTTAAAGAATTATGTAATAAGCAATTGAGAGAGAAATATCATTTTGAATTAATAATATCTGATGGTGGAAGTAGTGATAATACTATTAATATTGCTTCTAATTATGATATTAGATTGATTAAGCATAATTCTGATAATCGACAAAATATATCTGCAGGCAGAAATATAGGTGCTACACATGCAAATGGAGAAATATTAATATTCGTTAATGCTGATGTTACTTGTTCGGATTGGGAATTACTTTTCGACCAGGTTAATCTATGTTTGGGTGAGAATAATTATTCAGCATTTACATGTGCTGTTGATATAAATGACGCTGAAAAAATATTTGCAGATAGAATATTTATGAATTTTTACAATTATTATTTCCACTTTCTAAACATAATTGGAATAGGTATGGGACGTGGTGAGTGTCAGGTGATTAAAAAAGATGTTTTTAATTTGGTGGGAAGTTATAATGAAAATATAATTGCCGGGGAAGATTTTGATTTGTTTAAAAGGGTCAGAAAAATTGGGAATATTTATTTTAGTCATAAAGTTACCATTTATGAATCACCGAGAAGATATAGAAAATACGGACACACACGAATATTTTTAACGTGGTTATTCAACAGTGTTTTTGTTATTTTTCGACAGAAATCATTATCAAAACAATGGGAAGAAGTCAGGTAGATGAAAAAGATTTTAATTTTATTTTTCCCGATAATTATTTATTCACAGGTTGGCTATGTTGAGTCTGGCCATCCTATTTATGATTTTTTTGATCGGGCATATTCACTTCAGATTATTAATGATTATAATTCATTTGAAAAACCTTTCCCGAGAAATGAAATTAGCAATATTCTGCAAACTTTAAACCGTAACAGAAGTAAGTTAAATCCAATAGACCAGCGACTATTGGATAAATATTTAATCGAATTTGAATATGATATTTTCACTTCGACTAATAATTCTTCAAATCTTATTACAAGTGGTTTTAGCCAGGACTTAATTGACAGCACAGAAAAATATATCTATTTCTATACTGATAATTCAAAATTCAATCTGTTCGCTCATGCATTATTTAGTAGCGAATATTATTCGAAATCTTTAAATAATATTAATCAAAATGTAAGCCTCATTAATTACGGTTTGATGTTCCATGGTGCTTTTGCTGAAAACTTTGGGTATTATTTCAAAGCAACAAACGGGACATACTTTGGGGACAAAAATTTAGCAAGGGAAAAACCAGAACTCAGGTATAATTTTAAATTCAGCAAAGAAGAAGAGTTAAATTCCGGCCAAAATTATTTTGATTTTACAGAAGGATTTTTATCCTACCAAAATGATTTAATAAGCTTTAAAATAGGCAGAGACCGTGAAAACATTGGTTACGGGAAGATTAAAACTGTATTAGGTAACAATGCACCCCCATTTGATTATTTTAATTTCAGATTGAAGTATAAATCGTTTGCTTTTAGTTATATGCATGGAAAACTCTTAGGGAATTCAAATATAATAATTGATTCTATGCAGGGTCTGATTAATAATATTGAAGACAAGTATTTTGTATATCATAAATTCAGCTTTAATCCATCAAGAGATTTTAATTTTGGTTTAGGTGAGATAATTATTTATTCCAACCGAAGCTTGGATTTTTCTTATTTAAATCCACTTAATTTTTATAAAAGCATTGAACACAGTAATCAGGACAGAGATAATTCCATTTTATTTTTCGATTTCAGAAATAACTCGATTAGGGGAGTTACATTATTTTCTTCATTGTTTATTGATGATTTGGATTTTGGGAAACTTGGTACTAATTGGTACGGCAATCGTTTTCTCTTTGAACTTGGGAGTATAGTTACTTCATTTTATCAAATTATTCCCATGACTTTTTCATTCCAGTATATTCGAATTGATCCATATTTCTATTCACATCACGTGAGTTCAAATAATCTTTCAAATTTGGGTTATTTGATTAGCAATTCATTTCAACCAAATAGCAGCATAATATCAAGTGATTTTTCAATGCAGGTAACTGACGATATTTTTATTTCTGCGGGCTTTAAGTATGCAATTCATGGAAGCAATATTTATAATGCTAATGGAAAATTAATAATTAATAATGGTGGTAATTTTGCAGAAGGATTCCGAATCGGCGATGATGATTACGTTTCTTCCTTATCCGGTGAAAAAGAATTTATCAGAGAGTACAATTTTTCATTGTCGTATGAAATTGCCAATAATTATTTTATCAATTTAGTGATATTGAAAAACAATTCTGATTTAAAGTTTAAGCCGGATAATAAAGCAACTTATTTCTCAACTCAAATTTCACTAAAATTATAGGAAATAAATGAATAGAGTATCAACAAATAAATACGTATTTCTTGTTTTAGGTGTGGTAATCGGATATTTCGTTTTCATCTACGTTTATAATAATAAATTAAATTCACAGTCTGAAAAGTTTCAGGAAATATTAAAAATTACCAAGGAGTATTATCTCGATAAAACCGACAATGAAAAACTTTTTGAATCTGCAATAAACGGAATGTTTGAAGAATTAGATCCACATACAAGTTATTTATCAACTGATTTTCAAAAGCAATCTGATGACGATTTGCGTGGTAATTTTGATGGTATCGGTATTGAATTTCAGATTTTAAATGACACAATAAATGTTGTTACTGCAATCTCCGGAGGTCCGAGTGATAAGCTTGGAATAATTCCAGGGGATCGTATCATTTCTGTAAACGATAAAAATGTAATAAAAATCAAAAATGAAAAAGTGTTAAAATTATTGAGGGGCAAAAAGGGAACAACTGTAAGAATAACTGTATTCCGACCATCAACAAAAAAGACTATCAATTATTCATTAGTCAGAGATAAAATTCCAATTTATTCGATTGATACATTTTTTATGATAAATGCTGAAACGGGGTATGTCGGTCTATCAAAATTTTCTGAAACAACCACTAATGAATTAATTAATGCATTAAATAAATTAAAGCAAAAAGGGATGAAAAAATTAATTTTGGATCTTCGGAATAATCCAGGCGGTTTACTATCGCAGGCTTTCCAAGTTGCTGATCTGTTCATATCGGGCAATAAAACGATTGTTTCAACAAGAGGAAGAAAATCTGAATTCAATGAAGAATACAATGCAGTTCTAAATTCACCTTATGAAAAAATGCCATTGATTTTATTAATTAATCACGGAAGTGCTTCTGCTAGCGAAATAGTTGCCGGTGCAATTCAAGATTGGGACAGAGGCATTATTATTGGTCAGAATTCATTCGGAAAGGGATTAGTGCAGCGTCCTTTTATTCTTGAAGATGGTTCTGCCATAAGACTGACAGTTGCTAGATATTATACACCTTCAGGAAGAGCAATTCAACGTGATTATAAAAATGGTAAGGAAGAATATTATCTGGAGTCCTTGAATGACTCAACTAAAGATGAGAACCCAAAAAATAAAAAACAATTTAAA
>PFVB01000056.1:29628-36272 GCA_002790395.1 Ignavibacteriales bacterium CG_4_9_14_3_um_filter_34_10
TGTCAGAATTTTATACTGAGTTGCGAAGAGAAAATGTTTTTTATGAATTTACAAGACAAGCCATTGATACAAGGTTAGTTAATCTGAAAATTAAAAATTTTAATACAATCGAAGAATTTAAAAATAGTTTTAATATTGATTCTAAATTAATGAATGCTTTTTTTGATTTCGTTGTTAAGAAGGGGATTAAGGTTAACAAAAAAACATTTGAGAAAGAAAAGTTGGATATTAGCAATCGTATAAAAGCTCATTTTGCCCGTGAATTATTTAACAATACAGGTTGGTACTACATCTTAATTGATGAAGATATATATATAAAAAAAGCTTTATCTGTTTTTAATGATTATCAGAAATTATTGTGATTTTTTAAAATGAAAAATAATTACGGGAAAATATTCCCATATAACAATTTGACAGCCAAAATCAGCACTGATACATTTATAGCTCCAGGGGCTATAATTATCGGTGATGTGGAGATTAAGAGTGGAAGCAGTATTTGGTATAATTGTGTTATAAGAGGTGATGTAAATTTTATAAGGATTGGGAATAATACAAATATCCAGGATTTGAGCATGCTTCACGTTACAAATAAAAAATATCCATTAATTATTGACGATAATACAACTATAGGTCATGCTGTAAAATTACATGGTTGTACAATTGAAGAACTCACATTAATTGGAATAGGTGCAGTTGTACTTGATGGAGCGGTTGTAAAAAAGAATTCGATTGTCGCCGCCGGATCTGTAGTAAAACCGGGGTTTATAGTTCCTGAAAATGTACTTGTTGCTGGTGTTCCTGCAAGGATTATCAGAAATTTATCCGAATTGGAAATTGAGGATCTTGCATTATCAGCCAATAGGTATAAGCAGTATTCGCATGAAACAATTGCATCACTTAATAAGTTAGAAAATGAAAAGACGAATATCTATAAGTTCTGATAATAATTTTTTAATTAATAAAGCTGAAGTCAATAAATTATTTTTTGATTTAGAAAACAATTTGAAATTTCATTTCAGCAGAATTGAAGTTAGTTTTGTTAATGATGATACAATATTAAAAATAAATTCTGAGTATCTAAATCATGATTGGTTTACTGATATAATTACATTCGATTATTCACAAGGGAGCTTAATTGATTGTGAATTGATAATTAGTTATGATACAGCAATATCAAATGCAAAGAAATACAATGTCGGTATTAATGATGAATTAATCAGATTATTGATTCATGGCATTTTGCACGTTACTGGCTATGATGATAAATTAACTTCAGAAAAAATAAAGATGAAGAAGAAGGAAAATACTTTAGTGCAAATCTATTCAGATAAATATTGGATATTAGGAAATGACAGTAAAAGTTGTTGAATTAATTGTGGAAATTTTAGATGCACTTAAAAATAAAATATCCATGAATGATTTAACTATGAAAATAAATGCAGAAAGCAGGTTTGACAAGCAGACGATAAGCGCAGCTTTTAGTTTGATATTCGAAAAATCCTTTGATATTTCGAAAGAATTAATAACTGAAGTTAGAGGAATAAGAATATTTTCGGAGGAGGAGAAATTATTCCTCGGTTATGAAAATATCAATTATTTATTATATCTTGTGAACATTGGATTAATTGAATCCTTTGACTTAGAACAGATTATTGAGCAATTAAGTTTTTTCCCAAACGAAAAAATCACTAAAGAGGAGATTAATTTGATTCTGCTTTTTTCATTGGTCGAAAAAAAATCTAATATTTTACCCGGAAGCAGAGTAACCCTTTTATCTTCAGACACAATCAACTAATTGATATGACTGAAATTGAAAAAATAATTGATTTACATCTTCAGGAATTATATTCCATCAGACAATTTTCTGAATTAACAATTGATTCGTATAAAATTGATCTTAGGCAGTTTTCATCTTTTCTTAAATCAATCAATATTGATGCTCCGAAAGATGTTTCAGAAAAATCATTGCGAATGTTTCTTGTACATTTATCTGAGAATAATTTATCGAGGGCTTCAATATCCAGAAAATTATCATGCATTCGAAGTTTTATTAATTTTGCAAAAAAGAACAATTATTTAGAAAAAGATCCAACGCTATTTATTCAAAATCCAAAAATAAAAAGAAAGATTCCGGACGTTTTACCTCTTGACTCTTACAAAGAAATTATTAAATTCAATTTTGGAAATCTAAAAAATGAAAAGATTTTATTATTGAAGGCAATTTTTGAAATACTTTATGGTTGTGCGATTCGTGTCGCTGAATTATGCTCATTAAATTTAAGTGATATTGACTTTGATCGTAATGTAATCTCCGTTCTTGGAAAAGGTTCTAAACAAAGATACGTTCCAATTGGTGAAATATCTGTACCAATAGTTAAAGAATATATTAAACACAGAGATTTTTTTAAACCGAATTCAATTGCACTATTTATTAATAATAATGGGGAAAGAGTGAATTCGCGGTGGGTTCAAAGAGTTGTAAAAAAATATATCTCATTAGTCAGCGATATCAAAAAGAAGAGCCCACATGTACTCCGGCATAGTGCAGCCACTCATATGCTAGACAGAGGAGCAGACTTATTAACTGTTAAAGAAATACTGGGTCATGAAAATTTATCTACTACGCAAATCTATACTCATGTAAGTATAGAGCATTTAAAAAATAGTTATAAAAAAGCACATCCAAAATCATAAGGAGACAGTATGAAAATTAAAATTACTTCCCGCAAATTTAAAGCAAAAGATATTTTAAAAGAGTTTATTGAAGACGAGGCTAAACGTCTTGAAAGATTTGATGATGGAATACTTGATGTTGATGTGGTACTTAGCTTTATTCATAATAAGGATAGCATTAAAAACGCTGAAATAAAAGTAAAGCTTCCTAAAAAAGTTTTAGTGGCTAATGAATCGTCAGAAGAATTTACAAAATCAGTGACACTTGCTGTTGAAAAATTGATACGTCAAATTAAACAACTAAAATCTAAAAAAAAATCGCAAATAAAAGATGAGCAATTCTGACATTTCCATTAAAAACAGTATTGATGTTGATTTCTTTTTTAGTTCTACTAAAAAGTTATTCAATCTAAAGTTATTATCCAAACAAGTTGGCTTTGATAGATTGATTACAGAACAAAATATTCATAGACCCGGTCTTGCTTTGGCCGGGTTTCAT
Source organism: Ignavibacteriales bacterium CG_4_9_14_3_um_filter_34_10 (assembly GCA_002790395.1). Lineage (GTDB taxonomy): Bacteria > Bacteroidota > Ignavibacteria > Ignavibacteriales > Melioribacteraceae > UM-FILTER-34-10. The sequence goes on from PFVB01000056.1 coordinate 32,801, forward strand.
GAATTATTTTCATATAAACGAATTCAATTGTTTGGTAATACTGAAATGAAATATTTGATAAAGTTAAATAAGAATCAGTGCCGTAAATCATTAGAAGCATTTTTCAATTTCGAAATTCCATGCATAATTGTCACTAATGGTATTAAACCTTTACCTGATATGATTGAACTCGCTGAAAAATCTTCAGTACCTATATTTGGAACTGATTTATCAACTACAAAAGCAGTTTATTTTCTTTCTGATTTCCTCGATGATCAATTCGCTCCTCGTCAATCTATTCATGGTTCCTTTGTTGATGTTTATGGAATTGGAATGTTATTCATTGGAAAATCCGGAGTTGGAAAAAGTGAAGTTGCTCTTGATCTTATTGAAAGAGGACATCGATTAGTAGCTGATGATGTAGTTATTCTAACAAAAAAGGGTGAGGGAATTTTAATAGGCTCGGGAACTGATTTAGTTAAGCATTTTATGGAAGTACGTGGAATCGGAATCATTGATGTTAGAAGTATGTTTGGGGTTAGAGCAATTCGATACCAAAAACGATTGGAAATTGTAATTGAATTGGAGGTCTGGGATTCAACGAAAGAGTATACGCGAACAGGATTAGATACAGAAACTCTTAAATTTATTGATGTGGATATTCCTTATATGAGAATTCCTATAGTACCAGGAAAAAACTTAACTGTCATTGCTGAAGTAATTGCTTTAAATTATTTATTAAAACATCATAATTATGATGCTGCGAAAATTTTTGCAAAAAGATTAAACCATAAGCTAAAAAAGCAAATTAACATTGGAGAAAGAGCCGTAAATTATTTTGAGCATGATTTTGAATAATACTTGCATTAAAAGTGTTCATGTGTTAATTTCGCACACGAGATTCTTATGAAAAACTTATATTACTTTTCAAAAAATAAATTAAAATTTATAGAAATCCGAGGATTTTACAAAAAATTCCTTTTTCTTATATTTTTTACATCTTTTATACTTTCGTTCCTGTTCTTTGGGACTTATTATGTTTTAAATGAATTTGTGAATCCTTCAAAAGATATTCAATACCTTAAAAATCAAAATAAACGATTAGCACAAAAAATAGAAATTTATTCAACTAAATATTCAAAAATTAATAGAACTATTGATTCTATGATGATTGCTAATAATGACTTACGAATTTCTGCCAACTTACCCTCACTGAGTAAATCTGATTTGAATTTTGGTGTTGGTGGAAGTTTATTCGACTTAGATTTTATGTCAAGCAAGGATATTTCAAATTCCTTAAATAGTATGGATAAATTTATAGACAAAATAAATTCAAAGATTGAGGTTGAAAAAATTAATTTTATGAATGTTAAATCAGGATTAAAGAATAACGAATTACTATTTGAATCAATTCCTGCAATAAAACCGGCATCTGGATTTTTAGCGGATGATTTTGGAATGAGATTTCATCCAATTTTACATATTAGAAGAATGCATATGGGGATTGATATCATTACAGATAAAGGAACACCTATTTATTCTCCTGGCGGCGGTGTGGTTGAGTTTGCTGGCATTAAAGGGGGATATGGTAATACAATTGTTATAAATCATGGGTTCGGATATAAAACACTTTACGGGCATTTATCTGATATCTCTGTTTCAACAGGACAAAAATTAAGTCGTGGTACTTTTATCGGAAAAACTGGTAATAGCGGTATCTTGACTACTGGTCCACACTTGCACTATGAAGTACATCATAATGGAGTTCCGTTGAATCCAAGAAATTTTATTTTTGATGATGTAAATATTTTTGAAAAAAAATCATTGGCAATAACTAATTAAGGAATTTTAATGATTTGGACAGTTGAACTTGCCTCCTACCTTGATGATGCTCCATGGCCCGCAACAAAAGATGAATTGATTGAATATGCTGATCGTATTGGAGCACCATTAGAGGTTATTGAAAATTTGGCAGAATTAGAGGATAATGAAGAAGTTTTTGAATGTATCGAAGATATTTGGCCTGATTATCCAACCGATGAAGATTATTTTTTTAATGACGACGATGAATTTAATTAGTGCTCTATTTTCAAAATGCTACAATTCTTAAGCAAAGTACTTGGGCAGGATTCGGCATTATCTATTTTAGAAAAATTCACTCTTTATGATGATATACCTCATGCATTACTATTTTCTGGTCAGCAGGGGATTGGCAAGTTTTATACTGCCCTTCAATTTAGCAAAGAAATCAATTCTAAATTTCTAACTAATCAATCCTTAAAAAATAAATTCAACAATTTAGAAGAACCTTATATAAAATATATTTTTCCTATAAATAGTCCTAAGCTCAAATCTCTCTTGCTTGAACCTAATGTCAAATTTTCTAAGGATGATAAAATTATTTGGGATGCTTTCCAAATTGAAATGCAAAAAAAAATTGACAACCCATATTTTAATTTGTCTATCACTCCAAATAGCTCAATAAGAATAGAGCAAATACGAAATATCAATAAATATTTATCTCTTAATTTTCCTGAAATTCCATTCAGGGTTATTATTATTGAACATGCTGATTTGATGACAGAGCAAGCGCAAAATTCTTTATTAAAGAATCTCGAAGAACCACCACCCGGTTTTATTTTCGTTTTGATTTCCACTAATCCGGAACGTCTTTTACCCACAATAAGATCCAGATGCCAAGTTGTAAAATTTGAACCTTTATCCACAAATCATCTTGACAAAATATTAAACGAATATTTCAAAATTCAATCCATTGAAAAAGACACTTTGAAATTGGCTTCGGGGTCAATTTCCAACACTCTTCAATTAGTCGATTTTGATTTATCCGAGATGAAAGAATTAGCTTTAAATATTTTGAGATATTCATTAATGGGTAAATTTCAAAAAAGTCTTGAATATTTTATAGAAGCGAGTTCAGATCATCGTAAATTAATGCTTATTTCTTCTTTAATTTTGTTATGGTTTTCTGATTGTCAAAAGTTAAAAAACAACGTAACAAAAGACATCTATTTTATTGATTACACAACTAATCTAATGAATTTTATCAGTAAATATCCCTTAGCCAACTATTCAGCTGTTGAAGATAAAATTTCTACAATTAATTTATTAATGGATAAAAATATTAATTTGACTTTGATACTACTCGATATTATTTTTGAAATAAGACAAATGAGTAATATATAATGTACAATATAAATTTATCATTTTTTCATTCTAAAGAAATGGATAAAGATTGTTTTAGTTTGCAAAATCAATGCGATTTATCTTATAAAAATTCAATTGCCCAATCACTTTCAAATAACAACACTTGTTCAAATTGTATGTCTGATCCTGATAAAAAAGTTTTTGATAATGGAAACATTATTGAAATAATCTGTTCAGGTTTAATCGGTCATAACTATTGTGTTGTAAATGATATTTCTACTGCTTTAAGTAAAAATGATTATCTCATTATTAGTTATAATGAATGTCT
>PFVB01000056.1:36287-37132 GCA_002790395.1 Ignavibacteriales bacterium CG_4_9_14_3_um_filter_34_10
GCTTGAACTTGGTGAAATTGTAAAAATTAAGAGAAATCATTACAATCTAAAAAATGAAGTGCTTCCGGTTTTAGTACGGAAAGCTGATGAAGAAGATATTAAAAAATTTCATCAGAATTTAATTGAAGAAGCTAAAGCCAAGGTTATCTTTAAGGAAAAAGTTTTAAAACATTGCCTGGAGATGAAATTAGTTGATGTCCATTATCAATTTGATAAAATGAAACTATTCTTTTTTTATACTGCAGATAGCCGAGTTGATTTTCGTGAATTAGCTAAGGAATTAGCCGGGATTTTTAAAACCCGTATTGAACTAAGACAAATTGGTGTCCGTGATGAAAGTAAAAGAATTGGTGGCATGGGGTCGTGTGGAAGAGAATATTGTTGTTCATCATTTCTGGAAAATTTTAAAAGAATATCTACTCAATTAGCAAGTGAACAAAATTCTTCATTGAATTTATCAAAAGTAAGTGGTCCTTGCGGTAAGTTGAAATGTTGCTTGTCATTTGAAGTTGAAGAAAATTAGCGAGATTTTTAATGAAAATTGAAAAAATTATTATTTGCGGAGCAGGAACAATGGGAAATGGAATAGCCCATATGTTTGCATTAAATGGTTTTCAAGTACAAATTTATGAGGTCAATTTACAAAATGCTCAAAAAGGACTTCACACAATTATTCTGAATCTTGACAGGCAAATAAAAAAAGGATTAATAACCGAGCAGCAAAAAGCAAAAACTATAAGTAACTTGCAAATTATCAATGATGCCCGGGAATTAAATAGAGATGCTAATTTAATTATAGAAGCAATTTATGAAAATAAAGATGTTAAGCTTAAATTATTTAAAGA
>PFVB01000055.1:0-4782 GCA_002790395.1 Ignavibacteriales bacterium CG_4_9_14_3_um_filter_34_10
ATCACTTCTATCTTTGGCTTCCATTCGTGCATTGAGTTTCCCGCCAAGGCGCAAATCATTTTCTGCTGATGGACAGTACCAATCACCTGACGCAAATCGACTGTTATTTTTGTTTTATCACTCATTAGTCGCCTCAATCAATTTGTTAATATTAAACTTCTTCATCGTGAAAACTGCATCCATTACCTTGCTTGATTTTTGAGGGTCTCGCAATAACTCATTTAAAATTGTTGGAACGACTTGCCAGGATATTCCGAACTTATCTTTCAACCAGCCGCATTCAACTTCTTCGCCGCCTTCAGTCAGCTTCTGCCAGTAATAACCAACCTCTTCCTGTGTATCACAATTAATTATAAATGAAATTGATTCGTTGAAATCGAAGTTGTGTTCGATTGCTCCACCGCTCATTGCGTTCATTAAATATTCGTTTAACTTGAATTGAGCAAACAGTAAAGTTCCTTCGGGAAGATTCATTGATTTATCATAAGGATATTCCATAATTACTTTTGAGTTTGCGAAGATTGATGTGTAATGATTTATAGCTTCTTTTACAAGATTAAATTTTTCATTCACAAACATAAATGAAGGAACAATTTTTTGCGGCGAATTTATTTTTTCAATATCAAGCTGCCACGAAACTCCGAATTTATCTCTTACCCACGTATACTTCGGACACCAATCATATTTACCAAGCGGCATATTAACAGAGCCGCCTTCAGAAAGTTTTTCATACCAAAAATTTATTCGTTCATCGCTTTTACAATAAACAAAAAGTGAAACTGATTCGTTGTGTGTAAAAGCTGGTGTGCCGTTCAGAGCGACAAAGGGTATTCCGTCCAATGTAAAATCAACTGTTAAGACAGAGCCTTCTGGTTTCTGATGAATTTCAATCCCTTCTTTACCGTATCTTAAAATTTTTCCAACCTTTGAATTTGGAAAAAGTGAAGTATAAAACTTGGCAACTTCTTCTGCTTGTGTATCGAACCAAAGGTAGGGAATTATTTATTTAAAGGAATTTTGCATCTATTTAATCTTGTTTATTTATCAATTCTGTCATGCGAATCTTTCCAATCGACAGGGGAGATAACAACAACAAATTCACCTTTGATTGTTTTTACATTCAGCTTTGAAATTATTTCTGATGGATAGCCCTGCCAGACTTCTTCAAACATTTTGGTCAATTCTCGGCAGACTGAAACAAACCTGTTTGGCATATACTGATTTAATTCGTCCAGTAATTTTTCAATTCTGTAAACTGATTCGTATAAAACAATTGTTCTTGTTTCCTGCGAAAGCTCCGTTAGTTTTTTTTGCCGACCTTTTTTTTGTGGCAGAAAACCTTCAAAGACAAATGAATCAGTGGGTAAACCTGAAATACTCAGTGCCGTTATTGCAGCGTTTACACCAGGAATCGGGACAACTTTAATTTGTTTCTGGATTGCTGCATTTACTAGTCTAATTCCGGGATCAGAAATGCATGGAGTGCCTGCGTCAGAAACCAATGCAGCTTTTTGTCCGGTTGATATTCTATCCAGAATTATCCCGATTTTTCTGCTTTCGGATTGGGCATTCGACGAGATTAATTCCTTTTTGATTTCAAAATGGTGAAGAAGTTTGGAGGTCTCTCGTGTATCTTCACAAATAATAAAATCTACTGTTTTCAAAGTTTCGATTGCTCGCAAAGTGATATCCTGCATATTTCCTATTGGTGTTGAGATTACATATAAAACAGACATTTATTCCTCTAATTGAATATTGTGAAGTTATAAAAAATTCTAAATAGAATTACAAAAAAAAGACTTGTTTTTTATTTTCTAAAATGTTACACTATCTGTAACATTTAAGGAAAATATGTCAGCTTCAACAAAATTATCATCTTCAGTAAAGGCAATTTGCTATCTTGCCGAGTCGTATCCCAATCCAAAAACAAGCAAAGAAATTGCTGAAAATATAGGTGTAAATTCATCAAAACTCAGACAATTGCTTTCAATGTTAGCAAAGCAGAATATTGTCGTCAGTACACAGGGAAAGACAGGTGGATTTACATTAAGCAAAGATCCGGGAATTATTCATTTACAGGAAATATATTGTTCTATCGAAGATAGAAAAGCGTTTCACCTTGATGTTACAAGACGAAAAGAAAAGAAACAAGACAGAATTCATGATTTCAATAATTATTTCCTTAATTTGTTTTCAGAAGTTCAAGTGGAAATAGAAGATATGATGAAGAATATTTCAATCAAATCGATAATGGAAAGACTATCTATAAAATCAAACTACAACGAAAATCAATAACAATATGAGGTAAATATGGATTTCTTAAAAAAATTAGGAATCAAACAGAAGAATTATGGAGCTTCAACAGGATTGAAATGGTACGGCTCCAAATATGCTGAGGAGTTAGAAGTTGTTTCTCCAATTGATGGGAAATTAATTGCTAAAGTTTATCAGGCAAGTGAAAATGATTACAAAATAGTTTCTGAAAAAGCTCACGAAGCATTTTTACAGTGGAGAAAAATCCCTGCTCCTAAACGCGGAGAAATTGTGAGATTGGTCGGGGAAAAACTCAGGAAGTATAAAGACCCGCTTGGCAAACTTGTTACTTACGAAATGGGAAAATCACTTCAGGAAGGATTAGGCGAAGTGCAGGAAATGATTGATATCTGTGATTTTGCAGTCGGTCAGTCAAGACAGCTTTATGGATTCACAATGCATTCAGAGCGCCCGATGCATCGGATGTATGATCAATATCATCCGCTTGGCGTTGTAGGAATTATTTCGGCGTTTAATTTCCCTGTTGCGGTTTGGTCATGGAATGCAATGCTTGCTACTGTTTGTGGTGATGCGAATTTATGGAAACCATCATCTAAAACTCCGCTGACTGCGATTGCAGTTCAGAATATTCTTGGTGAAGTAATAAAAGAAAATAAACTTCCTGAAGGCTTGTTTTCGTTGATTATTGGCAGAGGCTCTTCTGTTGGTGAACGAATGCTCAATGACAAAAACGTTCCTTTAATTTCGATTACCGGTTCAACCGCTGTCGGAAGACATGCAGCTCAGGTCATTTCAAAAAGATTCGGGAAATATATTCTTGAATTAGGCGGGAACAATGCAATTATACTTACTGAAAATGCAGATATGAAACTTGCATTACCTGCAATTGTTTTTGGTGCTGTAGGAACTGCAGGACAGAGGTGTACAACTACAAGAAGATTAATTGTCCATGAAAATATTTACGAAAAAGTAAAACAAGTTTTGATTAAAGCATATAAATCCCTGTCAATCGGGTCTTCATTAAATGCAAAAAATCATGTCGGTCCGCTTATTGATAAATCTGCTGTTGATGATTACTTAAATGCTATTGCACAATTGAAAAAAGAAGGCGGAAAAGTAATTTATGGCGGAAAAGTACTGACAGGGAAAGGATTTGAATCCGGTTGTTACGTACTGCCAACAATAGCAGAAGCAGAAAACAATTACAAGATTGTTCAGGAAGAAACTTTTGCTCCGATTCTTTATTTGATTAAATACAAAGGTGAAGTTGAAAATGCAATTCAGATTCATAATGAAGTTGTGCAAGGATTGTCTTCAGCAATGTTTACAAATAACCTGCGCGAAGCAGAGAATTTCTTATCGCATTGGGGATCTGATTGTGGTATTGCCAATGTAAATATTGGTACATCCGGCGCTGAAATCGGAGGTGCTTTCGGTGGTGAAAAAGAAACCGGCGGCGGACGAGAATCGGGTTCTGATGCTTGGAAAGCCTACATGAGAAGACAAACAAATACAATAAATTTTGGAACTCAATTACCCCTGGCACAGGGAATTAAATTTGATATATAGGAGACTTGATGGAGAAAATTATTGGAGTTAGAAAAGAAGATAAAAATATTTGGGAAGTCCGTGTTCCTTTGATTCCTGAGCATACAAGAGAACTTGCAGAAAAGTACGGAATAAAAACGCTTGTACAGAGTTTTGACCGCAGAGCTTATCGTGATGATGATTTTAGTGCTGCGGGCTGCGAATTAAACGATAATCTTGAATCATGCAAAGCGATTTTTGGCGTGAAGGAAGTGCCAATCGGAAAAATTATTCCAAATAAAATTTATACATTCTTTTCGCATGTAATCAAGGGACAGCAATATAACATGAATATGCTGAAAGATATGATTAATAAAGGCTGCACATTAATTGATTACGAATGTATTAAGGACAATACAGAAAAAAGATTGGTCTTCTTTGGCAAGTTTGCCGGTTATGCCGGTACGATTGATGCTTTGTTTGGACTTGGAAAAAGATTAAATGCACTAGGCTATAATAATTTATTGGAACATATAAAACCCGCTTACAAGTATCACGATTTAACCGCTGCAAAGGATGCAATTTCAATTATTGGTGATGAGATTAAAAATATCGGATTACCAATAGAATTTGCTCCTTATGTTTTTGGTTTTACAGGATATGGAAATGTTTCAAATGGGGCACAGGAAGTTTTTGATATGCTTCCATTTGAAGAAGTGTTGCCGGAAGATTTGAAAAATCTGAATATGAATGAAAACAAGAAACTTTATAAGGTTATTTTCAGGGAAGAACACATGGTTAAACCATCTCATCCTGAAAATTCATTTGAGCTGTTTGATTATTTCAAGCATCCTGAAAAATATGTCCCTCGATTTACAGAATTTATTCCTTATCTCAGTGTTATTATTAATGCTGTTTATTGGGATGACAGATATCCACGTTTATTGTCAATCGATTACTTAAAGCAAAATCCTAAACAAA
>PFVB01000055.1:4790-6786 GCA_002790395.1 Ignavibacteriales bacterium CG_4_9_14_3_um_filter_34_10
CGTTTCCGATATCAGTTGCGATATTGAAGGGTCAATTCAATTTACAAGAAAATCTACCAAACCGGATAATCCGGCATACGTTTATAATCCATATACTGATGAAATCACTGATGGTTTTGAAGGCGAAGGCATTGTTGACCTTGCTGTTGATATTCTGCCGACAGAGTTGCCACGTGATTCATCGGCTGAATTCAGTCGTTCGCTTCTGCCTTTTGTTGACGGAATTGTTTCGGTTGATCTCGATAAAAACTTGGATGAAGCAGGATTCCCTGATGAAATTAAAAGAGCTGTAATTGTCTATAAAGGTGAACTCACACCTAATTATGAGTATTTAAACAAATATTTGAACAAATAATATTTTAATGAGGATGAATATGAAAAAAGTATTGTTGCTTGGTGCCGGATTAGTTACAAGACCACTGGTTAGATATCTTCTTGAGCAACCGGAAATTGAATTAATTATTGCAAGCAGAACTGTAAAAAAAGCTGATGATTTATTGGAAGGACACGCAAAAGGTAAAGCTGTTGCACTGGATGTAAAATCCGAAGAAAATAAGTTGGAAGAATTAGTAAAATCAACTGATATTTCAATCAGTTTATTGCCTTGGATTTATCATCTCAAGGTAGCAAAATTATGTTTGAAACATTCAAAACATTTGGTTACTACTTCTTATGTCAGTCCTGCAATGAAGGAACTTGATGAAGAAGCAAAATCAAAAGGTTTACTTTTCCTTAATGAAATTGGGCTTGATCCGGGGATTGACCACATGTCGGCAATGAAAATTATTAACGATATTCAAAATCGAGGCGGCAAAGTTGCATCATTCGAATCAATTTGCGGAGGTTTGCCTGCACCTGATGATAATGACAATCCGCTCGGTTATAAATTTTCATGGAGTCCGCGGGGAGTATTATTAGCCGGAAGAAATACTGCTCACTTTTTGAAAAACGGTGAGGAAGTTTTTGTTGAGAATAAAAATTTATTCAAAACAATGTGGCATAAAGAAGCTGAAACACTCGGAAAACTTGAAGTTTATCCAAACAGAGATTCAATGATTTATAAAGAACTTTATGGTTTGAAAGATTCCAAAACAATTTTCCGCGGAACATTCAGGAATCATGGCTGGTGTGAAACTTTATATAATGTAGTTAATCTCGGCTGGCTTGATGATACAGAACGAACTGAGTTGCCAGGTATGAATTTGCGTTCTGTTACTGCAAAGGTATGCAATTTATCTGATGATGATAACTTGAAAGCAAACCTTACTAAAAAACTCAATTTGAAAGATGATTCGATAGTTATCAAAAATTTTGATTGGCTTAGCTTATTTGATAAGAATATTTACGTGAGACCTGAGCTGCCAACTTACATTGATGTGCTTGCAGGAAGGATGCTTGAATTGATGTCATATAAAAAAGGTGAGCGAGATATGATTGTCCTTCAGCATGATTTTATTGCTGAATACCCGAATAAAAAAGAACGAATCATTTCACTTATGATTGATTACGGTATCAAAAATGGTGACAGTGCTATGGCTCGGACAGTAAGTCTACCCGCTGCTATAGCTACTAAACTTATCTGTGATGGTAAGTTTGATGGAATAAGCGGAGTTCATATTCCTATACTGCCTGAAATTTATGAACCGGTATTAAAGGAGCTTGCAGAACTTAAAATTGTGATGAAGGATTCGGTTTCTATTTTATAATTTCTTTTTAATATTTTGAGACTCCTGAAATATTGCTCGTTTGTCAGTCTTTGTTCATCGAAGGCTGACAAATTGTTTTTATTAACCCGCCGCTAAATTAATCTGCTTTTCATATCAGAATTCTTCAATTTCATTTTTAATCATGTAAAAAAACATTGTATATTTACTCTGAAATTTACTGAGGATTTTGTGATTAAGAATATTTTATTTTATTGCATACTGTCGCTTGCAATTGCTGAAACAATTTCGGCTCAAAAACCGGCAGAGGCTGATAAAGGCTGGTTGACATT
>PFVB01000055.1:6818-12134 GCA_002790395.1 Ignavibacteriales bacterium CG_4_9_14_3_um_filter_34_10
ATTATAATCAAACAATTAAATACTTTCAGAAACTTGACGATTATTCCGATTATTGTAAGTTAATTGAATTTGGAGTTTCTCCGCAGGGAAGGAAACTCTTCGTTCTTGCGGTATCGAAACAAAAAATGTTTACTTCAAATGACTTTAAGAAATCAGGGAAACCGCTTTTACTGATAATGAATGGAATTCACTCTGGTGAAATAAACGGCAAAGATGCGTCTATGATTTTATTAAGAGAAATTTTGGTTACGAAAGAAAAATTTAATCTGATTGATGATGTGAATCTTCTGATCATTCCTGTTTTCAATGTTGACGGACATGAACGTCGTGCTGAATTTAACAGAATAAATCAAATTGGACCAAAGGTAACCGGTTGGCGAACCACAGCACAAAATTATAATCTTAATCGTGATTTTATGAAAGCAGATGCACCTGAAATGAAATCATTCCTTAAACTTTTTTCTGAATGGCTGCCCGATATATTTATTGATGTGCATGCTACTGATGGTGCGGATTTCCAATATCACACGACAATTACCGCCGAAAAACAGGGCAATGTTTCTCCGGTTCTGGCTTCGTGGACAAAGGAAAAACTTCTGCCATATATTTTTGAGAATGTAAACAAAAAAGGATTTATGATTTCACCATTCGCCGGATTTATTAATGATGATCCAAAAAATGGTTTACGTGATTGGGTTGCTTCACCAAGATTTTCGAACGGATATGCAGCGGCACAAAACAGAATCGGAATTTTAATTGAATCTCACGTTCGCAAAACGTATCAAGAAAGAGTCTTTTCGACGAAGGCGGTTATTGAAAGCGTACTTGAATTTATGAATAAAAATGCGGCTGAAATAAAATCAACTGTTGCAAAAGGTGAGGAAGAAGTTCTTGATAAATATTATAAAGAAAGAAAATCGTTTCCGTTATCATTCAAACTTACGAATGAAAATGAAGAATTTCTGTTTCATGGGATTGAATATGATTTGGTAGAAAGTAAAATTACAGGCAGCAAAGTAAAATTGTTCAATGGAAATAAGTTCAGCAAAAAGGTTCCTTATTTTAATAAAGCCGTAACAAATACAACCTCGTTTCTTCCTGACGCATATATCATTCCGAAGGAATTTAAGTATTTAACCGATATTCTAAGATTGCATGGAGTTAAAGTTGATTCAATTCAAAACAGCAAAAAATACGAAACTGAGTTGACTCTTTTTTCAGATGTAACTTTTTCCAAATTTCCGTTTGAATCACATTTCATTCCTAATTATAAATTCGTTACAGAAAAAAAAGTTGTTCAAGTAAAGGCAGGCGATTACTTAATAAAAACAGATCAGCGAACAATAGGAGTCCTTGCTTTCCTGTTAGAACCGGTTTCGGATGAATCATTTGTTAAATGGGGAATGATGAATCAAATATTTGAGCCGAAAGAATATTTTGAGGAATATGCAATGGAGCCGATCGCAAGAAAAATGTATGAGTCTGTCGAAAACTTAAGAAAGGAGTTTGATGAAAAAGTGCAGAAAGATTCAGTATTTGCAAATAACCCGTATGAACGATTAAATTTCTTTTATAAAAAGTCAGAATATTACGATAAGAGATTAAATCTTTACCCAATTATGAAAATCAAACTAAATTGAACTGTTAGATGAACTATAAAAATTTTTTCTGGAATATTATCTTACTTTCGTCCACGCTGGCATTTTCAATTATATTGCCGTTGAATTTTATTTTTCATTTCAGGCATGATGAGAATTTGGTTTTAATTCTTAGAACAATAGATGTGATTTTTATTGCTGATATTGTTTTTACAGGATGGAAATACTATTCAAAGACGAACGAATTTTTTTTCGAGCAGGGAACGGGAATAAGAAGATATCTGTCCACTTGGTTTATTATAGATTTTATTTCTATCATTCCAATTCTTTTTATTGCCGATAATTCTTTTTGGGGAATGATTCGGCTGATTAAATTTTTTAAATTAATTCAACTGATGAAACTTTATAAGAATCGTGAAATAAGAATAGCAGGGGTACTTTCATTTTTATATTTTGGCTTTTGGTTCATTCAAATTTCGCATTGGCTCGCTTGCGGGTGGCTCTATTTCAAAGGCTATGAAGCCAATCTGACACATTCCGATAATTATGTACGGGCATTGTATTGGACAATCACAACGATTACAACGATTGGGTATGGTGATATTGTGCCTTCGACTACTGCCCAAATGATTTATGTGATGGCAGTAGAAATTATCGGTGTTGGCATGTACGGATTTGTAATTGGAAATGTTGCAAATATTTTAAGCAAGAAGGATCCATCCAAGCAGCAATATCAAAATAATCTTGATAATCTGACTTCATTAATCAGATTGCGAAAATTACCGGTTGAGCTTCATCAAAAATTAAGAGATTATTATACATATATTTATTATCAAAAATTTGGTTATGACGAAGTGAATTTTATTAACAAGCTGCCCAAGTCATTATCAAGTGAAGTTTCTTATTATATTAAGAAGGATCTTATTTCCAAAATTCCGATTTTTCAAGAAGCCAGCAGGGAATTTGTCGAAGGAATATCATTACATTTGAAACCGGTTGTTGTTGTTCCAAACAGTTATGTTTTCAAAGAAGGTGATGTGGCGGAAGAAATGTACTTTGTAGTTTCAGGTAAATTAAAAGTGCTGATTGATTCAGATCAAAAAGAAATTGCTGAATTGAATGACGGAGATTTTTTTGGTGAAATTGCAATTTTTGAAAACATCAAAAGAACTGCTTCAGTTAAAGCAATGACTTATTGTGATTTATATATTTTGACTAAACAACAATATTCTAAAGTTACTTTCAAATATCCTGCGATTGCAAGATTAATTGAGGCAGAAGCAAAAATCAGGAAGGATAAATTATGATTGTAAAATTCTTTAAAATTACTTCCCTTTTCATTGGAATTTATTTGTTGTCAACTTTAATCATAGTTTCCACTTTTATTTTAATAAATCCGGCTTCATCGGCGTTTATGTTAAATGCTGATACTGAAAATTTGCTGAATGTTTTTATCCCGAATTCTATTTTGCATGGCTGGGCTTCCTATGGCAATATTTCGGCGTATTCCAAATTGGCTGTTATCGCTTCCGAAGATCAAACATTTAAAGATCATTTTGGTTTTGACTTAAAACAGATTGGAAAAGCATGGCATGATAAAGAAAGAGGCAGACGTGTCCGCGGTGCAAGTACGATTTCAATGCAGGTGGCTAAAAATATTTTCTTGTATGAAGATAAAAATTTTATTAGAAAAGGACTTGAAGCTTATTACACTTTAGTATTGGAAACTTTGTGGAGCAAAAAAAGAATTCTTGAAGTTTATCTGAACACTGCACAGTTTGGTGAAAATGTTTTTGGTGTTCAAGCTGCGGCAGAAGATTTTTTTAATAGAGAACCATCAAGATTAACGATTCGACAAGCAGCTACTTTAGCGGCTGTATTACCAAATCCCGTAAGATTTTCTGCTGTGCGTCCATCAAGATATATTGTTTTTAGGCGGGGTAATATTATCCGACAAATGTATTTAATTGGTTGGAAAAATTATCTAGATGAACTTTAAGCGATCTTTGATTCTTCAGCGCAAATGTGACAATTGCAGAATTCGTAAATTTCTTCATAGCCGTAATCAATCGTTAACTCTTCACCGGTTTTTATAAACCTGTTTGCAATCAGCTTCAGACTTGATTCGTCTCCATCTTCAACGTCACAGTTTGGTCCACAGCTATGGTTTATGAATTTAATTTTGGCAGTCTTTGCCGTATCGATGTAATTAATTTCGTTCCAAAAAATGTAGACATTATTTTCTTCATTTTCTCGCCGCACGCATTCATCTTCATCGATTACTTCGCCGTCGATTATCATAATTTCTTCCCCTTCTAAAATATCTTGCGACGCAAACAAACCTTTGCCGGATATTTCAGAATCTTTAACTATAACTTTACCTGTTTGATCTGTCAATTTCAATTCCATTTCTTTAAATTATCATAACAAATTTACTAATAAAAATTGTGCTATAAAACTTATGAAAAAAAACGCCATTATTATTTTAATGATTTTATTCTTTTCCTTTTCATGTTCAGAAGAATTTAAAATCATCCGACATCAAAACTATAATTCAGATTATTATTCGATCAGTTCAAGTTACATCGAATCAAAAGTATCATCGATGGCTGATATTTATTACTATAAAATTTATCTGTCATGCGGTTATTATTTTAACAAAGGGGAAGAAAATTATTCAATTACAGTAAAGCATCTGGGAATAACTTTTTTGAATTTAGAAAATGCATGGATTGAAATTAATGGGAATAAAATTGGGCTAAAGGCAAGCCGCCTTCCAATTCAGAAGCAGGAAGGAACTTCATATCTTGCGGAAATAAATTCTTTCCAAATCAGTGAGGATAATTTCAAAGCAATTTTAAGTGAACCTGATTCCCGTTTGTATTTAAAGAGCGGGAAATTAATTATTGATGTGTTCTTTGAGGAAGCAATAAAAGAAAAATTAAATCAATTTTATAAAGTTACTAAAAACAAATAATTGATTTAACCATGCGGAAAGGGGGGGATTCGAACCCCCGTTTCGGAAAACCCGAAAAACGGTTTTCGAGACCGCCGCATTCAGCCGCTCTGCCACCTTTCCAAATCAACTTTCGAAAATTATTAAATAAATTGTTGACTTGCTTTAATTTTTGAAATTATTTATGAGCAGAATCTAAAAAGATGTTATTGATAAAAAAAATATTTCGACTTGCCTGCTGAACGAATTCATTCGGTAAGTAGGTTTTAGTATAGAATCGAATTCAATAATCGTAAAGAATAACTTTTTAGAGCAGGCTCATTTATCAAAATTTTTTATGTTTTAAGACTTTCATATATTTGCTGCGTTATTTTCTTTTTCATTTGGAGAGATGCAGGAGTGGCTGATCTGGCTACCCTGGAAAGGTAGTGTACTCGTAAGGGTACCGTGGGTTCGAATCCCACTCTCTCCGCCAACCTGCGCTAAAGCTTCGGTTGGCACGCCATACGTATTGCTTCGGTTGGCACGCCATACGTATTGCTTCGGTTGGCAGTCCATGCGTATTACTATGGTTGGCATTCAAGCGGAGCTTGTCAATAAAAATGAGACAAAAGTTTATCTTCTTTAGAAAAGAATTTTAACTAACGAAGATTTCGAATAAGAACATGTCGGAATGACGGAAAGTGCTGTTATACTGAGCCCCGTCGAAGTAAGTCAGTCCTGATGGAGATTCCGAATAAAAACATTTCGGAATGACAGAAA
>PFVB01000066.1 GCA_002790395.1 Ignavibacteriales bacterium CG_4_9_14_3_um_filter_34_10
TTACATATTCACCAAAAATTGTCGGGTCATTATAAGTATATGCAATAGAAGGATTTTTATATTTTTTTGCCAGTGCAATTACATCTTCAGGAGAAGCATCGAGAGAATTTACATTGTCTATGCGTGCTTTGCTGATTGACCAGTTTTGACAAAACTTGCAGCCAAGATTACAGCCTGCAGTACCGAAACTCAAAACGGATGTCCCCGGGAAAAAATGATTCAGCGGTTTCTTTTCAATCGGGTCAATTCCAAATCCGGTAGGTTTACCATAACCGAGTGAATAAAGTTTTCCGTCAATATTTTTTCGAATGAAGCAAAAACCGCTTTGTCCTTCACCAAGCAAACAATATCGGGGACAAAGAGTGCAAAGGATTTTATCGTTCTGCTTTTCCCACCAATCCGCTAAATGCAGGCTTGTCATTTGTTTTTCTTCACAACTCTTCTTGATTTAGTCTTTAGCTTTTCTTTAGAAGCTTTTAACAGCATTTGCATCTCTTTGAGTTTTTTCTCAACTAAATAAAAAACTGTGTTTATTCCGAAATCCTTATTTTGGTTTCTTCTTCCAGCCTTGAACCCCGTCAATAATTCTACCGCTTCTTCAACTTTTGATACTGCAAAAATGTGGAACTTATTTTCTTTTACGGCTTGAATTACAGCATCCTTCAACATCAAATCTTTCACATTTTGCTGCGGTATAATCACACCGTGTTTCCCAGTTAAACCTTTTGCATTACATACATCAAAAAACCCCTCAATTTTTTCATTCACTCCGCCGATAGGCTGAATATCACCTTTTTGATTTACAGAGCCGGTAATTGCAAATGATTGCCTTATTGGAATTTCGGTAATACTAGAAATCAAAGCACAAATTTCGGTAATCGAAGCACTGTCCCCGTCAATCATTCCATAGCCTTGTTCAAAAACAATACTTGCGGAAAATGAAAGTGGAAATTTCCTGCCAAAAGTTTCTCGGAAATATCCGGAAATAATCAACATGCCTTTGTTGTGAGTGTTTCCGCTCAAGCCGGCTTCGCGTTCAACATTTATAATATTTCCGTTTCCCAAAGAAACACTTGCAGTAATTCGCGTCGGTTTTCCAAATGACAAATGGTTTGAACCATAAACAGCAAGCCCATTAATCTGCCCAATTCTTTCGCCAACTGTATCAATTAAAATTGTTCCGTCTTTAATCATTTCCGAAAGCTTGTCTTCATACATTGCATGTCTTTCGCGCGAAGATTCAAATGCCTGATCAACATTATAAGCAGTAACGACGCGGGCATTTACATCGCGAGCCCAAAAACAGGCTTCTCGAATCAAATCTCCGATATAAGCAAATCTTGTAGTAAGTTTGTTTTTTTCGCCTGCATATCTTGCACCGTATTCAATCAGTCTTGCAATTGCATCAGAATCAAATTCAAGAAGTTTTTCATCCCGGATTAATTTTTTAATCACCTTAGCATAATCAGAAAGTATATGATCATTTCTTTTGATTTCGTAATCAAATTCTGCTTTTATCTTGAAAATTTTATTGAAATCATCCTCGTTTTCGGAAAGAAGTGAATAAATGTAATTATTCCCGATGAAGATTATTTTCGTATTTATTTCAATCGGTTCGGGTTTCAAAGCACTTGGAAAAGAATAAACAGAGTTTGCCAAATCCTGAATTTCCAGAATTCCATAAAGCATCACTCTTTTTAAAGTTCTCCAAACTCCCGGTTCAGAAAATGCGTCCATTGCATTGATAATTATATATCCGCCGTTTGCTCGAAGAAGCGAACCGGCTTTAATTCGAGTGAAATCAGCAAGCCAATTTCCGCTTCCATCCGAATATTTTTCGATTGCACCAAATAGATTTGTAAATGTCGGTGAGGTTTCAACAATTACAGGGCATGAAGTTAATTTGCAGTTATCAAGAACAATATTCACTTCGTATTCTTTTAAGTAATCGACAATAATGCCTGCAGAGGTTTCTTCTTTAATAGGTTTGCTGCCTTGAAAAACTTCAAGATTTTGTAAGATATTTTCAATGACATCAGCAATAAATTTTTGAACTTTTTCATCTTGAAACTTTTCCTTCAAATCGCTGAAAGAAGTCTGAATAATATCCTTTACAACCAGTGTTTCAAGATTTTTTATTTTCTCTTTAAATGATTGATTAAGCTGCAGACTTTTCCTGAAAATAATTTGAAGTGCTTCCTGAAAATCTGTGTAGCGGCTAATAATAGCTTGTGATTTCTGTTTTGTGATTTTATTCTTTGCCACAAGTTCGTCAAGTTGCGAGATGAAATATGACTGCTTTTCAAAAACAAACAAGATCTCGGGTCGAACCATTTCGCCGACCTTTAACTGACCAAGAGCAAAATTTTCTTTGGCAAGTTTTTGTTCAAAAGCATTGAGTAAATTCTGCTGAGCGTCTGTGTATTCGGTTATAATTTTCTTTTTACGTTTGATGAAATAATCAGATTCCATTACGCCGGGAATATTTTCCTGAAGAAATTTTATTGTACCTGCCAATTCCTTTTTAAATTTAACAGCTTCACCAGCCGGAAATTTTAATGAAATTGGCCGATCTTCATCTTCAAAATTATTTACATAAGCATAATCGAAAAGATTGTCACAATCCGGATTTATAGTTTCAAGCATTTTTTTTACAGTGGAAAATTTTCCCGTACCGGATAAACCGGTAATAAAAATATTGTAACCGTGACTTTTCATAGAAACGCCGATTTGCAAAGCCTTTATTGCCCGCTCCTGCCCTAATATTCCTTCAATTGGTTTTAAGTCCTTCGATATAGAAAAATCTAATTCTTTTGGATTGCATGTCCATTTCAATTCTTCCGGTAAAAGTTGAATGTGCTTTTTTGATTTTAGAAGTGCCATATTTTCCTCAATTATCAATCAGTAGTTATATCAAAAATAAGTTTTTTTATTTATAAAAAGAATATAAAAATCTCGAATCTTGGCAATTGCTTTCCATTATTTTAGTTTTACAATTGAAAACCTGAATTTAATTTGGAAATATAATTGTTTGAATGAAAGATAAACTGATAAAGCATATTTTCGGAAATGAAATAGTTTCGCAAATATTTGATTCATTAAAGAAAAATACAATTACAAATATCTCACGGGCTTATGGTTCTGCTAAAGTCTTCTTGATTCATGAAATATTTAAGACAAACAATAAAATCCTTGTCCTTGCTGAAAGTTCTTTGGAAGTAGATGAATTGACGGTCGAACTGGAAATAATGGGCCATTCTGATGCTTTAATAAATTTAAATAATATTTCCGATGAGGTGCTTCAAGAAAAATTAACCGAAATATCCGCGCGTGAAGAATTTATTTTCATTGCATCTTATTCCATTTTGAAGATTGATCTTCCATCTCCCAAACAGATTTCAGATAATACTCTGAAAATTGAACTTGGTACAGATATAAATTACGATGAATTGATTGAATATTTTTCTTTGTACAATTATCAAAGAGATAAATACGTTCAGAATCCGGGAGACTTTTCTACACGCGGTTCGCTGATTGATTTTTGGTCGTACAGTGAAAAACTTCCTTGCAGGATTGAATTTAACGGCGATTTTATCGAGTCAATCCGATATTTTGATTCTGAAAGTCAACGTTCAATCGGCAAAATCAATTCTGTTACTTTAGCTGCAAATGTTGTTGAGAATATAGATGAAAAGAATTCCTCAAATTTTTTTTCATACCTGAAAGACACATTGATTTTTGCAAATCACAATAATTTATATTCAATTAACGATGTGAAACCGAAAGAGAATATTATCATTTCAGATGATTTAGATCAGGAATTAGCAGAGGAAATCTTTGAAAATCTGCCAATTAATTCTGCATCGGAAAAGCCCGAAAATGAAATTAATTCTACCGACGATGTTTTCCGATACGAGAATCGATGGATTATTGAAAATGATTTTTACAATAAAGATTCCTGCTTCGATCTCGGAATAATTGAGAATCCATCTTTTCAATCGAACTTTAAACTTCTTATCAAATTAATTAAAGAACAATGCGAATTCGGGAAAAATATAATTATTACTACCGAAAATGAATTGCAACAAAAGCGAATGTCAGATTTGATTATTGAATCTGACAAATCAATGGAAGAATTAAGCACTGCAGGAAAAATAAAAGTGATTGTGCTTCCGATTAAAAAAGGATTCACTTCAAGAGCCGGTGGCTTTATTTTTCTGACGGATTATGAAATTTTCAATAAACCATATCGGACAAAACTTCCAACCGGAAGCAAATCAAGAAAATCTAAGACAAAAGATTTATCATCATTGAAAGTTGGTGATTTTGTTGTTCATGAAACTTTTGGAATCGGAAAATATGCCGGACTTGAGACAATAAAAATCGGATCATCTGAGCAGGAGAGTATAAAAATATTATATGCTGAAGGCGATGTTGTTTATGTTAATCTGAATTATCTGTCATTAGTCAAAAAGTTTTCTTCAAAAGAAAATGTCGAACCTAACGTAACAAATCTTAAAAATAATGAGTGGAAATCCGCAAAAAGAAAAGTCAAATCAAAGATAAAAGAAGCAGCCAAAGAATTGATTACTCTTTATGCAAAACGAAAATCAGCAACCGGATTTGCATTCAGTCCCGATTCTGTTTGGCAAAAAGAACTTGAAGCATCTTTTATTTATGAAGATACTCCCGACCAAATGAAAGTGTCTGAAGAAGTAAAACAGGATATGGAATTGCCGACACCGATGGATAGATTGGTTTGCGGTGATGTTGGTTTTGGCAAAACGGAAATTGCCGTCCGAGCTGCTTTCAAAAGTGTGAATGACGGGAAGCAAGTGGCTGTGCTTGTTCCGACAACAATTCTTGCAGAGCAGCATTTCAACACATTCAAAGACAGACTTTCACAATATCCGGTAAAAATTGAAATGCTTTCCCGTTTTGTCCAGATAAAAAAACAAAAAGAAATTGTAAAACAACTTGAAGAAGGAAGTGTTGATATTATTATCGGCACACACAGACTTCTTTCAAAAGATATAAAATTCAAAGATTTGGGCTTGTTGATAATTGATGAGGAACAAAGATTTGGCGTGATGGCAAAAGAGAAAATCCGTTCTGTAAAAACAAATGTTGATACACTCACATTAACTGCAACACCGATTCCAAGAACGTTGAACCTGTCTTTACTTGGTGCGCGTGATTTATCAATTATTGGAACGCCGCCGCCAAACCGCCAGCCGATTTATACGAATGTGAGTGTTTTTGATATACATAAAGTTCGTCAGTGGATTTTGTCGGAAGTAAGACGTGGCGGACAGGTTTATTTTATTCATGACCGCGTGCATTCAATTCAAAAAATTGCTGCTTATCTGAACAAATATATTCCTGAAATTAATTTTGGAATTGCACACGGACAGATGAAACCGACACAACTTGAAAATGTTATTCATGATTTCATGAACAAAAAAATTGAAGTGCTTTTATCAACAAAAATTGTTGAATCGGGACTTGATATTCCAAACACAAATACAATTATTATAAATCGCGCTGATAGATTCGGGCTTTCAGAACTTCATCAGTTAAGAGGACGCGTCGGCAGAAGCGATAAACAAGCCTATGCTTATTTGCTTGTCCCTTCACTGGATTCTGTTTCGAAAAAAGCTGTAAGAAGGCTTAATGCAATTGAAGAATATACAGAACTCGGAGAGGGATTTAACATTTCGATGCGTGATTTGGAAATCCGTGGCGCCGGAAATCTTTTAGGAACCGAACAAAGCGGAGTTATAGATACAGTCGGTTTTGACCTTTATCTCAAACTTTTAGATGAAGCTGTAAATGAATTAAAGCAGAATGAATTTAAAGATGAATTCAAAAATCTGCCCAAGACAATTCAGAGAACTTCGCCGACAATCGACACTTACTTTGATATTGGTATTCCAAAAAATTATATGCCCGATCAAGCGGATAGATTAAGTTTTTATTCTTCTCTTTTTTCAATTGTAAATATCGAATCAATTAACGAAATAATTGAGGAAATGGAAGACAGGTTTGGCAAGCCACCGGTTATGATTGAAAGATTGATTCAAACCGCCAAACTTAGGTTTTTTGCTTCGGTCGGACTGATTGAAAAAATATCGGTTAATGAAAACAAGTGCACGATAATTCTTCCGAAAGCTGACAGGGAAGAATATTATCATCACAAATTCCCGATTTTATTAAAATACATAATCGAGCGTTTTTCGAAAGAAATATTTTTTATTCAGGACAAAACATCAATGAAACTGGAGATAAAGAAGAAATTTTCAAATCCGGAATCCGTGCTGAATTATCTGATTGAATTAATAAAAAATATCAATCGGATTTGCGAATTAAACTAATCAGTGACGATTTGTGTTAGGATAGAAAACATTTAATCTCATTTTTTTTGTAGTTTTGAGTATTAAAATATTACCTTTTGTCCAATATTAGTGGAAATAAAATGAAACAATCAAAAGATGAAAGCAATAAAAATCTGTTTAACGACGAAGAAATTCGTGAATGGCTTGAATCCATCGAGTATGTGCTGCAATCAGGTGGCGCTGAAAAAGTAAAAGAGCTTTTACATGAACTTGACACTTATGCACATGAAGCAGGAGTTGAGCTGCCATTCACTGCAAATACGCCATATATAAATACAATTCCTAGAAGTCAGCAACCTGCCTTTCCGGGTGGACGTGAAATTGAAAGACGAATAAAAAGTTTAATCCGATGGAATGCGATGGCGATGGTTGTTAGGGCGAATAAAAATTCGGCAGGAATCGGCGGACACATTTCCACATTTGCTTCAGCTGCCACATTATATGAAATTGGTTTTAATCATTTCTTTAAAGGCAAAGATGAAAATTCTGACGGTGACCAGATTTATTTTCAGGGGCATGCTGCACCCGGAATTTATGCTCGCGCTTTTCTTGAAGGAAGAATTTCAAAAGAACAATTGGAAAATTTCAGACGTGAACTTGCACCCGGCGGAGGTCTTTCTTCATATCCTCATCCGTGGCTGATGCCGAATTTCTGGGAGTTTCCTACTGTTTCAATGGGATTAGGACCAATCATGTCGATTTATCAGGCAAGATTCAACAGATATCTCGAAGACCGTGGATTGAAAAAACAAAGCAATCAAAAAGTCTGGGCTTTTCTCGGTGATGGTGAAACTGATGAACCTGAAACTCTCGGTGCAATTTCACTCGCTTCAAGAGAAAAAC